>CAXYUI010000096.1:0-6586 GCA_964291975.1 uncultured Formivibrio sp.
TGTGCATTGCCCGCGCCATTGCCGTCAAACCGGAAGTGCTGCTGCTCGATGAACCCACCTCGGCGCTCGATCCAATCTCGACCGCGCACGTCGAAGAACTGATTCACGAGCTGAAAAAGGATTACACCATCGCCATCGTGACCCACAACATGCAGCAGGCTGCGCGGGTATCGGATTTCACGGCGTATATGTATCTGGGCGAAATGATCGAAGTCGGCGAAACCGACAACATCTTCACTGCGCCGAAAAAGAAGGCGACCGAAGACTACATCACCGGCAAATTTGGCTAAGTACCCCACACCCAAACACCGCGCCACGGCGCGGTGTTTTTTTGGGCAATCAACCAGAAATTTCCATCAGTTTGACCACCTGCTTCACGCCGGCGACCCGGCTGGCAGAAGCGGCTGCACGCTCGGCAATGGCGGCCGGCGTAATCCCCATCAGATAAACCACCCCGCGCTCTGCCACGACCAAAATATGGGTGGCTGCGGTATTGCGGCTATCGGCCAGGATTTGCGCGCGCACACGCGCAGCGATCTGACCATCATTGGCGCGATCAGTCAGCGAAGCAGTCGCCGCCACCGTGGTTTCATTCAGAATTCGCGCGGAAGCCAGCGCTGCAGCCATTTGATCCAACTGCGCTTTCGCCGCGGCATCAGGCACTTCTCCGCTCAATAGAACGTGACCATTGAACACATTCACATTCACATGCGCACGGCTCTTGAAGGTATCCACAATCTGCTGATCGAAGCGTGTGCGCAGCTCATAATCAGCCTTGACCACTTCTGGAGCTCGCGGGTCAGAACCAACCCAAGCCGCGCCGAGCGCAGCACCGCCCACGATCAGCACCGGCGCAACGCAGGCCGTTGTCAAACTCGCAGCCAGCAATACAGCAAGCAGGCGCTTCATCTTATTCACCTCCCAACAAGGTGAAGTCCACCGCATCGCACAGCGCGTGAATCGTAGTCAGATGCGCCTCACGCACACGGCAAGTACGCTCTACCGGCACGCAGAGCAGGATATCCTCACCACCCAGCACTTCGGCCACCTGCCCGCCATCGCGGCCCGTGAAAGCGATCACGCCCATCTGCCGGTCATGCGCGGCATGGATGGCCGAGATCACATTGGGCGAATTACCCGAGGATGACACGACAATCAGCACATCGCCCGCGCGCCCCAGCGCATAAACCTGCTTGGAAAACACCAGATCGTAGTCGTAATCGTTGGCGATCGAGGTCAGCGTGGTCGAATCGGTCGACAGCGCCAGCGCAGCCAGACCGGGTCGCTCCATTTCGAAACGGCCGACCATCTCGGAAGCCAACAACTGCGCGCAAGCGGCCGAGCCGCCATTGCCGCAGACCAGCAATTTACCGTCCGAAATCAAGGCCTGCACGATGCGCCCCGCCGCTTCGGCGATCATCGGGGACAACAATAATTGCGTGGCCTGCTGAGTGCTCACGCTTTCCTGAAAGTGCTGCTCAATTCTGTTAATCAGTTCCATTCAAATTTCTTCCCATTCCAATAATTTTTTTCGCTTTCCCTGCAAGGCCAGCAGCATCCTGGCCAGGCCGTGCAGCAATAAAGCAGCGATGAAACCGTAGAAAAACCCGGCAAAATGATGACCCATACCTTCCACCCGCGAATACTGCGGGGAGATTTCGCCGCTGCGACTTAACCAGTAGCGACCATAAAATTGATACTCATCCCCGACATCATCCGTGGCGATCAGCCAGCCTTTGGCGGTTTCTTGTTCAATACGCCAGCGCTGATGCACAAATCCGCGACGGATTTCCCCCTGTCGCTGACCCGCGGGCGGTTGTAAAGAAAAAGTCCACTGCGCCTGCGATTCCTGCTTGCCTGCGCCACAAGCCGCGCTCGCCTTGCTCGATGGCCTCCACGTTGGCAGGCTACGCATCATTCCCGATCCACCATCCTGCACTCTTCGCAGTGACAGCAAAGCAAACGCATCGCCATTTTGCCCCGGGAAAGCCAGCACCGGCAGCATCAGATGCGGAACATCGCCTTTATCCATAAAACGGGTATCCAGCCGGACAATGATTTGGCTAGCCAGAATAGAAGACCCCGTACAGGCGACAGGAAAAAACCAGACACTGGCCAGCACCAGCAGCGCATATCGATACCAGCGCACTCAGGCCACCTCAATGCAATTTTTCAGCCAATCAATCTGCTCGCCTTCAAAGCAAACTGCATCAAAACGACAAACAGGGATCGAGGGCAAGGTTTGCAGATAGGTCTGCGCGGCCGCGATCAAACGGCCTTGTTTGGCCGCACCGATGCTGGCCGCTGCGCCGCCAAAAGACTGACTTGCGCGCTGACGGACTTCGACAAAGACCAGCGTTGCGCCTTCGCGCAGAATCAGGTCGATTTCACCGCGCCGACAGCGCCAGTTGCGCGCCACCAGCGTCAAACCAGCAGCCAAAAGATAATCGAGCGCGGCCTGTTCCGCGCCTTCACCGCGCTTCATGGCTGCGAGAACGGGAAAGGCAGGGTTTCGATCGGAACGGGTTCGGCTGTCGGCGCCGGCAGCGGAGTGGGCGCGACATTAACCACCAGCGTGCGTGCGACCAGTTGCCGGCGCACGATCTGGTTCTCATCCAGCGTCAACACCCCGGAAAGACCCGGCTCATCCCGCAGGGTTTCGCCGCGCGCCAGTTTCTGCGCGACGATCCAGGCATCCGCGCCCAGAGCAAACAGTCGTTCGATATCATTGGCTGGTGAACGAGTGCGCGCATACACCTCATAACCCGGCAGATCGGGCTCGGCGAGCCAAGGCGCTTCCAGATAGCGGATGCCAGCCAGATCGATCAGCAGCATCCCGCCATGACGACCGGGGTCGATTTGCGAAGTTGCGTAAATTGGTCGCCCCGTGCCCAGATAAGGACGAATCTGGCTGGCTGTGCGCGCGTCCACGGCCAGAAAAATTGCATCGTAGCCGGCCAAGCGGTGCTTAAGGCTCCCGCCATCTTGCTTCACATCGCGCCATTCAAACGCGGGCAAATCTTCCCGCCAACCGGCGCGAAAACCCTGCGCCATCCGCTTGGATAATCCGGCAACCGCACGCGCTTCGCTCAGGATCAGAACCGGGTTGCGAACGCCCTCTTCACGCATCAGCGCCGCCACTTGCTGCGCATCCTGTTCCAGCGAAAGGCTCAAACTGAAAAGATTGCTGCGGCGAGGCATGGTTTCATCGAAATGATTAAGCGCCACCACCGGGATCGGGAAATGCGAAACGTTATTGGCCATATCCGATAGCGCCGAGCGCGTCAGCGGACCAATCACCGCCACCGCGCCACTCTCCCACGCCTTGACGAATTGCTCGGAAGCCTCCGCCTCACCATCGCCGGTCTCAAACACCCGCACCCGCGGCCAACCCGCGCCCGCGGCCTGCTCCTGCGCCAGCACACCAGCGCGCACCGTTTCGGCGGCCGTTCGCAGCTGCTTCGATTTCACCGGCAAGATTAACGCAACAAAAGGCGAGGTCGATTCTTGGGTCGACAGCGCCGATTGGGCATGAGCCGCACTGGCATAGAAAGAAACCGCGCCGTATAGTAGCGCCGCCAATAAGGCGACCAGACCGCCACGACCAAGGAGTGCGCCCAAGTGCATGAGGATTCTTTCATCGTTGAGAAAGCGACATTATATGTGGTGGCCACGCCGATCGGTAATTTGCAGGACATGACCCCGCGGGCGCGCGCTGTGCTCGCCCAGGCCGATGTCATCGCCGCCGAAGACACCCGCGTCACCGGGCAGTTACTGAAACACTTCGGCATCAGCACGCCGATGATCAGCCTGCGCGAACACAACGAGCGCGGCATGGCCGAAAAGCTCGTTGCTCGCCTCAAGGCCGGCGAAACCATCGCTCAAGTTTCCGATGCTGGCACGCCCGCGATTTCCGACCCTGGTGCCGTACTGGCCGCCACCGCCCATGCCGCCAGCATCCGAGTCGTGCCGATCCCTGGCGCCTCTGCGCTCACCACTGCCCTATCCGCCGCCGGTTTTACCGCACCGCACACCCTGTTCTATGGCTTTCTGCCGCCCAAATCGAACCAGCGCCGTGAAGCGCTTAGTCAGCTTAAAGACGCCCAATGGGTCACGGTGTTTTATGAAGCGCCGCATCGCATCGTCGAATGTCTGGACGATCTGGTCGACGTCTTTGGCGCCGACCGTCAAGCCGTACTGGCGCGAGAACTGACCAAGACCTTCGAAACCATCCGCCGCATGTCTTTGGGCGAACTGGCCGCCTGGGTCAAAGCCGATTCCAACCAGCAACGCGGCGAAGCTGCATTGATCCTCGATGCCGCACCGCCACGTGAAGCCGAATCCGGCAGCGATTTCGACCCAATCCTTGCCCCCTTAGTGGCCGAACTGCCGGTCAAGCAGGCCGTCGCCCTGGCGCAAGCCATCAGCGGAGCACCACGCAACGCGCTTTATGAGCGTGCGCTGGCGCTTAAGAACGCAACCACAAACTGAACCCCAGCAAAGATCCCAGAAATTTTCGCGCAGTGCTTGCCTCAACCTACTGACTCATGGATAATGCGCCCTCTCTGCCCGGGTGGCGAAATCGGTAGACGCAGGGGATTCAAAATCCCCCGCTGCAAGGCGTGTCGGTTCGAGTCCGACCCCGGGCACCATTTAATGGTGTAAAGAGATCCAAGTAAGTCCATCAAACCCGCATAGCTCAAGGCTTTGCGGGTTTTTTGTTTCCAGCACCGTCCAACGAAAACCAATTGAAGCCAAACCCCTTTGGGGGTAACTTTGGGGGTAACAGCCGATTCGATATTGGAGTTACCCCCAATGGCACTCACTGACCGACAAATTCGCAACACCACGCCAAACGAAAAACCAAGCAAATTCGCTGATGAGAAAGGACTTTTTCTTCTCATCAATCCGAATGGATCCCGCTATTGGCGTCTCAAATATCGGATTGCTGGCAAGGAAAAACTGCTGTCTTTGGGGGTATATCCGGAGACATCAATAAGCGAAGCTCGGGCACAACGCGACGAAGGCAGAAAACTCATCACCCAGGGCATTGACCCTAGCGAGCAAAGAAAAAACAGCAAGCAAGCAGCTTCTGCTGCTGAAAACAGTTTCGAATCCATTGCACGGGAGTGGCACAAGAAAAATGCCAGCAAATGGTCAACGGATCACGCGATCAGAATTTTGCAGCGCTTAGAAGCCGATATTTTTCCCGAAATCGGCCAAGTCGACATTGCCACCTTAAAAACCCGCGATTTACTCGCCCCACTGCGCAAAGTAGAAGAACGTGGCGCGCTGGATTTAGCCAGCCGACTGCGCCAGCACATCCACGGCATCATGCGTTATGCCGTTCAAATCGGCCTAGTTGAAGCCAATCCTGCCAGTGACATCACCGGCGCACTGGCAACCCGCAAAGCCACGCATCGACCAGCACTCCCGCTGGAAAAAATTCCAGACCTGCTGAAACGTATCGAACTAGACAATGGCCGCTTGCTCACCAAACTAGCCCTACAATTCACCTTGCTGACTTTTGTGCGCTCAAGTGAGATCCGATTTATGCGCTGGGATGAAATCGACTCTGCACGTGAGACTTGGATCATCCCCGCAAGCCGGACTGAAATTGAAGGAGTTAAACACTCACATCGTGGCGCGAAGATGAAAGAGCCCCACGTTGTCCCGCTCTCAAAACAAGCGCTTGAGGTACTCGAAAAATTGCGCCCATTAACCGGGCATTTTGAATGGGTATTTGCCGGTGATCACGATGCCAAGAAACCCATGAGCGAAAACACGGTTAACAACGCATTACGCCGCATGGGTTATGACACCAAAATTGAGGTATGCGGTCATGGCTTCCGCGCTATGGCCTGCAGCGCACTGATTGAATCTGGCCTGTGGAGTGAGGATGCAATCGAACGGCAAATGAGTCACAAGGAACGCAATAGCGTACGTGCCGCCTACACCCATAAGGCCGAGTTTCTTGCACAGCGCCGTGAACTTGTGCAGTGGTGGGCTGATTGGTTGGATGCAAATAAAGTGCGATTCACTCCACCACACGATTTTTTTTCAAAAAAATAACACCTTAGCCTTTTTTAATTTTTCGGGTGAAATACTCATGCAAATTAGGGATTTCCCGCATCACATCCACCGCATATCTTTCAAAATTATGATCAATCAATGACACCCCGGATCCCAACTGCCTCGCAAATGAAATCACATCATCTTTAATGAATTGAGCTGCCTCCGAACGAGTTTTCCACTTTCTCCCGTCTTTACAGTACTCAACCACCCTACGCTTAATTTCCTCTCTCACCGCGTCATAACGCACAGCATTCTTATTTCCCGCCTTCTTTCCATGCAAACTTTTTTCCTTCTTAACCCTCCTATCAATTGCAGAAATATATTTTTTTGACAACTCGCAAAACATCTCCAATTCAGCCAAACACCTTATTGAACGCTCCAGATATTTTAAATTACAGCGACCACTAGATATACACTGATTTTTTGCACTAAAAACATTTGACAAGCCAACCTCAGCCATTGCTGGAATATTATTAAATCTTTCAAAATCCCCCCCGTAAATATAAACATC
>CAXYUI010000097.1:0-6585 GCA_964291975.1 uncultured Formivibrio sp.
GTTTGGTCCGGTACACTTAGAGCGCTTGGTTTTCAGCCGCGTCACGCACGCGCCCGAGCAGTTCGTTTTCCAGACACAGGAAAACTGTGGCGCGCCAGGTGAGGCGCACGGTATCGGCCAGCCACTTATCCGCAGCTCGGCCTTGATTGCTGATGGCAAACTTCTGCGCAATCTTCACTTCGCACACGCCGGGGCCGGTTGGTTTGGTCGCGGGGTCAAGTTCTTCGGGCAGCAGCAACGCCACGTTCAGAATGCCCTCATTGCGGCCACGCAGCACAGCCAGCGCGCGGTGTGACGGCATTTGGCGGATCGGCTCGTGGTAATCAAAATAATCGGCGAACTTCGCGCCCTCCTCCGCCTTACCTTCCACCACCGTGGTTTTAACCTCGGCATTGGCCCAGAGGAAATCACGCAGCTGGCCGATCAGGCCAGCGTCTTCCGAGAACTGCTCCATCAGAATCGCCCGTGCGCCATCGAGCGCGGCCTTTACATCCGCCACGCCCTTGCCGGCATCGACAAAGGCAGTCGCTTCGACTTCCGGGTTCAGGCTGGGATTAGCAAGCAAGGATTCAGCCAGCGGCGCCAATCCCGCCTCGCGCGCGATTTGCGCTTTGGTGCGGCGTTTTTGTTTAAACGGCAGGTAGAGGTCTTCCAGACGCTGTTTGTTGTCCGCTTCCAGAAAAGCCGCATGCAGCTCGTCGGTGAGCTTGCCTTGTTCGCGCACGCTATCGATCACCGCAATCCGGCGCACTTCCAGCTCGCGCAAATAGCGCAGACGCTCTTCCAGCAAGCGCAATTGCGTGTCATCCAGCCCGCCAGTGACTTCCTTGCGGTAGCGCGCCACAAAAGGCACGGTTGCGCCTTCATCAAGCAATTGCACGGCAGCGAGCACTTGGACTTCGCGGCAGGAAAGTTCATCAGCCAGACGTTGGAAAATCGATTTCATGGGCGCCAAACGTAAAAACAGGAAAGCGGCGATTGTAGCCGTGCAGCGCGCTGCCAGCCAATCCACGCCGTCCATGAAAGCTTGGTGTTAAAATGCCGGGCTAAACCGTGCACCAAGGATCCATCCATGCTCAAGCGCCCCCGCCCTGCCCGTCGCAGCCGTCATTCCGCCGAACTGGATGAGTTGCTCCGACTGGCCAACGGCTTGGCTCATTCCGGCACCTTGTCCGAGGATCGATTCTGGCAGGATGGCTTACTCAAGCTCGTCAATGAAATCATTGCCGACGAAGACGAAGACACCCTCACCGCCGCGCTCGACGCGCTCGCCAAATCTGACAATCAAGCTTGGAATGAATTGGCTGATGTGATCGAAGCCTGCGCGGAAACCCGTTATTTCGACCACGAAGGTCAACCTTGGGTAGCGCTGCTGTTTGCGACCCCTGTACTTTCTTGGTCACGCTACGCCATCCCATCCGGCCCTTTGGGTCGGGAATTGGCGCAAAACCTGCGCGTGCAGCTGGGAGCACATGTTTTTGCACGCGGCGTGCGCGTGGCCATGCTCGACTTCCTGTTCAGCCCGGATCAACTGCCCGAAGGCTATGTCAATACAGCCAAACTCTCAGAAACGCTGCTTGAGCATGTCATGGAAAACCGCACCGTGAATCTCGACCCGCGCGAGTTGCCTGAAACCCGCAGCTTTCTTTCCGATACGCGCTATGTGGTTGGTTTGATTGCCGCCCCCTTGGGCGCGCCGATGCTGCGCTGGCAAGAAGAAGACGGCGTTATGGAAGAAGCACGCCAGCAATGGGCCAAACAGGGCGGCAGCGTATTGCAGCCAGTATTTGCCGGTTGCGCGTATGAACCTCTTTTGCCGCAAGCCTATTTCGCATCGTGGCGCGAAGCCGATCGCACTTCACGCGCATATGCCGTGCGCGCCACGATTTCTTTTTTGCAAGTCGCGCTCAATGTCGAAGCTCGCCAGCTCGCTGCAGCCATCGCTCCTTGCCATGGCCGCCGGCTGGAAGAATACCGTATTGGTTTTACCAAGGTTGGCGAAGATCAGGTCATCAATGGCGTAGTTTGGCCACTACTCGACAATGAAGATGAACACACCGATTGCGTGACTGAAATTGAAGCCTTGCTGCGCGAGTGCGGCCTGACCGACATCGTGACGCACGACCATCACTTCCCGCTCGATTACTGCGACGATTGCGGCTCGCCGCTTTACCCGAATGCGGACGGCGAACTGCTGCACACCGAAGCGCCAGAAGACACGCCAGAACAACCCAAGCATCTGCATTAAACGAAAAACGGCTCGAATCGAGCCGTTTTTTCTGGGTTATCAAATCAGGCGGGAGAATTTTGCCTGCGTGCGCGCCTCTCGGAGGCGTCGATCAAAGACCATGGCGATCGAGCGAATCAAAAGCCGGCCGCGAGGTTCGACATGAATTCCGTCTTCATCCAAGGTGAGCATGCCATCATCGGCAAAACTCGCCAACTCCTGCAATTCAACCGAAAAATAATTTTTGAAATCAACCAGATAAGTAATCTCAACCGGTTGAAAAGAGAGGTCAAATTGACACATCAACGACTGAATCACTGAGCGTCGCAACAGATCATCCTTGGAAAGGGCAATCCCGCGCTCCACCGGCAGACTACCCGCCTCCACCCGCGCTTCGTAATCCTCGATCGCCTTGACGTTCTGGCTATAAGTCGCGCCAATCTTGCCAATGGATGAAACGCCAAACGCCATCAGATCGCAATCGGCATGGGTCGAATACCCCTGAAAATTGCGGTGCAAGCGCCCCCGACGTTGGGCAATCGCCAGATCATCATCAGGTAAGGCGAAATGATCCATACCGATGAAGGCATAACCGGCATCCTGAATTTGCGCGATGCTGTTTTCCAAAATATGCAATTTGGTTTCAGGCAGCGGCAACGCAGTCGTCTCAATGCGCCGTTGCGGCATAAAACGTTCGGGCAAGTGCGCATAATTGTAAAGCGCGATGCGATCCGGACGCAGAGCCAGTACACGCGCCAACGTTTCGCGCACCGTGTCGGGCGTCTGCAAAGGCAGGCCGTAGATCAGATCCACACTGACCGAACGAAACCCGCAAGCTCGCGCAGCTTCGATCACCAGCCGGGTTTCTTCTTCAGACTGGATGCGATTGACCGCTTTTTGCACCGCCGGATTGAAATCCTGAATGCCCACGCTCATGCGATTAAAGCCGAGTCGAGCCAACAGATCGACGGTTTCGACACCAACCTTGCGCGGATCAATTTCGATGGAATATTCACCTGCAGGCTGCAAATCAAACAGGCGATTCACCGCCACCATCAAACGTTCAAGCTGTTGATTAGAAAGGAAGGTTGGCGTACCACCTCCAAAATGCAACTGCCAAACTTTCGGTCGATGCGGCAACAAAGCCACCTGCATTTCCATCTCTCGAATCAGGCAATCGAGGTAGCGATCAGCACGCGCGCGATCCTTGGTAATCACTTTATTACACGCGCAGTAGTAGCAGACAGTGTTACAAAACGGCAGATGGAAATATAATGACAGCGGTTTGGCGAGGGTGCCGGGCGCGCGCGCCTGCAACGCCTCGCGGTATTGCGGTTCGGCGAAATCCGGCGTAAAACGGTCGGCAGTCGGATAAGACGTGTATCGTGGCCCTAACCCGTCGTAACGGGTAATGATTTCACGATCAAAAACAGCTTGCTGATGCGCGATAGCCTTCTCGGTCAACGTCACTCGGGATCCGCGATGGGTGAATATGCGTCAGGCAGAATACCGCCCTGCCATGAGAGTTTGCGTTGACTGAGGTCAAGCGACACCCACGGATTCGAGACGTAAAGACCACCTCTTCTGGTTTAACTGACTCATGACAATGCTTTCACCTATTCAGGTTCGCGATATTACTTTCCGCCAATTGCGCCAGGCATGTTCAACATGCAGCCTGCGCGAGCTTTGCCTGCCCGTTGGCCTTTCTGCCGACGAAATGCGCGAACTCGACGCCATCATTGGTCAGGGACGCCCCATCAAGCGCGGCGAAGGGCTGTACCGCGCGGGAGAACCTTTCCGCTCCTTGTATGCGGTTCGCGTCGGCTTTTTCAAATCCAGCGTGATCTCGGAAGACGGGCGCGAACAAGTCACCGGCTTTCATATGTCCGGCGAGTTGATGGGCATGGATGCGATTAGCTCCGACACCCATACCTGCGATGCCATCGCCTTGGAAGATAGCGAAGTTTGCGAACTGCCCTTTGCCGAAATCGAAGACCTCGCGCGCCGCGTACCCAATCTGCAGCGCCATCTCTACAAGGTGATGAGTCGCGAAATCGTCGATGACCACAAGGTCATGCTACTGCTGGGCAATATGAAAGCAGAAGAACGCCTGGCTGCGTTTTTGATTAATCTTTCGCACCGTTTCGCCGTGCGCGGTTACTCAGCAACCAGCTTTCATCTGCGCATGACTCGCGAAGAAATCGGCAGTTACTTGGGGCTTAAACTTGAAACCGTCAGTCGGATTCTTTCCCGCTTCCAAGAGCAAGGCCTGATTAAGGTGCAAAACCGACTGATCGAAATCATCGATCAAGATGGCCTCAAGCGCATCCTCAATAGCTGCCAGGGTTAAACATGGCGCCGCCGGTGACTTTCCTCGCTTGCGGCCCCACCCCCCTGTTAAACCACTTTCAGCAGCGACTGCATCATTGCCAGCAAGCCATTAGTTTCCAGGATGAAATCACCCCGCAGAACCTTGCCACGCTGACGCAAGGGGATGCACTCCTGCTGATTAATCCACCCGATCCAAGCGCAGCGCGCAGTCTGGCGAATCTGGCGCAGCAACAAGCCCTGCACTTTATCGAAATCAGCACCTGCGATTCCCCCTGGGCCGCACAGTACGGCTTTTTATTGCACGTTGCAGGCTGCGCAGACGATCTCGTCATCGCCTCCCCGGTTCTTGATGCACTCGCTCCATTTCCTGCCGCATGGTGGCACGTTGGTTACGCAGGCGGCGCTGCCTTTTTCAACCAGCTGCAGCAATACACGCTACTCAACCCACTTGGGCAAGAAAATCCGCTTCCCGCCCCAGAATTAAAAATCTCCCCACAACTGCACCAAGCCTGTCTGGACTATCTGCGCCTCACGGAGCAAGAGCACTTTATTTCCTGCCACCCAAATCGCCAATGCGCACTCGCTTCTTTCTTGAACAAGCAAGACTCACCAGCACGACAAATTGCCCGAATGATGAGCCTGCTTCCGCACGACTGAGCACCCGCACCCAAGTCACATCATCAACAGCTCAGCCGCATTCAAAAACGCCAACCAAGCCCATCCACAGCACGCATTTTCATGGCTTTTTTCGCCACACCGCGCCTTATTCGGCAATCTGAAACACAGAAAATTTGGAAGGAAGCCGCAGCGCTGTTAGAATTCGCCGCCTGCCCGGATGGTGAAATTGGTAGACACAAGGGACTTAAAATCCCTCGGCGCAAGCTGTACCGGTTCGACCCCGGTTCCGGGCACCATTTAGAAGTACAAAGCAGTCCAAGCAAGCCCACCAAACCCGCATAAAGCCCAGCTTTGCGGGTTTTTTTATTTCCCATACCGTCCCACTGAATCTCGTTGAATCCAGCTGTAATCGGGGTAGGCACATCGGCTTGATAGCAGAGTTAGCCCCAAGGCTACTTTTTTAGATCGGCAGATCCACAATACGGCATCGGGCGAACCATGCTTGCTGATGGGTTTTATCACTTGGCGAATAGATAAGCCGGATGGTGCACCCGGATTCTTGCGCAATAGAATCCGGGTTAATCGACTTAGGCCATTACCTTGGCAAAGGCTTCGGCCACGCGGCCCACATTGCCTTCGTTCAGACCCGCCACGCAAATGCGCCCGCTGCGCACCAGATAGATGCCGAACTCTTCGCGCAGACGATCGACTTGCGCCGCCGAAAGCCCCGTGTAACTGAACATGCCGCGCTGGGTAGTCAGGTAATCGAAATCGCGCCCCGGCAGGGTTTCTTTGAGCGCGCCCACCAAGGTGTGGCGCATGGCCAGAATGCGCGTGCGCATGGCTTCGACTTCAGCGAGCCAGCCGGCTTTCAGTTCGGCATCGCCCAGCACGGTGGCCACGAGTTCGGCGCCAAGCATGGGCGGGCTGGAGTAGTTGCGGCGCACCGTGGCCTTGAGCTGGCCGAGCACGCGGGCAGCTTCGTCGGCATCGGCGCAGACCACCGACAAGCCGCCGACGCGCTCGCCATACAGCGAGAAAATCTTCGAAAACGAATTGGCCACCAGAAATGGCAGGTCAGCGGCGGCCAGCGCGCGGATTGCATAGGCGTCTTCGGCCATGCCCGCGCCAAAGCCTTGGTAAGCGATATCCAGGAAAGGAATCAGCTCGCGTGCGCGCACAACGTCGATCACCTGATCCCATTGCGCTTCGGTCAGATCGGAGCCGGTCGGATTGTGGCAACACGGATGCAGCAGCACGATGCTGCGCGCCGGCAAGGCCGCCAGCGTTTGCAGCATGGCGTCAAAGGCCACGCCCAGCGTCTGCCCGTCGAAATACGGGTAGGCATGCACCGCAAAGCCCGCGCCTTCAAAAATCGCCACATGGTTATCCCAAGTCGGATCGGACAC
>CAXYUI010000098.1:0-6560 GCA_964291975.1 uncultured Formivibrio sp.
TGGAAATGAAAAAGCCGCTGATCAATTTTTCAATTGAATCAACGGCTTTAGTATTGGTTGCGGGAACAGGACTCGAACCTGTGACCTTCGGGTTATGAGCCCGACGAGCTGCCAACTGCTCCATCCCGCGACAGAGAGGACGCATAATAGCGGCGCACCTAAGGTCGGTCAAGGGTTTTCTTTTATTTCAGCTGAATGAATCTAGGCCGGGGCACTTCGGGCGGTTACAATACGCCTCTTTGCTCGGGCGTTTGTCCCGCGCGCAGCTTAATTGAAGGATCAGCATGAGTCTCAAATGCGGCATCGTCGGCCTGCCCAATGTCGGCAAGTCCACCCTTTTTAACGCCCTGACCAAGGCGGGCATTGAAGCGGCCAATTATCCCTTCTGCACGATCGAGCCGAATGTCGGCATCGTGGAAGTGCCCGATCCGCGCATGGCTCAGCTGGCTGAGATCGTCAAGCCGCAACGCATGCAGCCGGCGATTGTTGAATTTGTGGATATCGCGGGTCTGGTGGCGGGCGCGTCTAAGGGTGAAGGGCTGGGCAACCAGTTTTTGGCCAATATTCGCGAAACCGACGCGATCGTGAACGTGGTGCGCTGCTTTGAAGACGAAAACGTGGTTCACGTTTCCGGTCGAGTAGATCCGCTAGCGGATATTGAAACCATTCTGACCGAACTGGCCTTGGCGGATATGTCGGCTGTGGAAAAAGCCATCCTGCGTGAGAACAAAAAAGCCCGGGCGGGCGACAAAGACGCGCAAAAGTTTGTGGCCTTGCTCGAATCCATGTTGCCGCATCTGAACGAAGGCAAGCCGGCGCGCACGCTCAAGCTCTCGGCCGATGATTTGGCCTTGCTCAAGCCGCTGTGTCTGATGACTCTGAAGCCGGCCATGTATGTGGGCAATGTCAAAGAAGATGGTTTCGAAAACAACCCGCACCTGGATCGCCTGCGTGAGCATGCCGCCAAGGAAGGCGCGCCAGTGGTGGCTTTGTGCGCCCAAATTGAATCCGAACTGGCCGATTTGTCTGACGAAGACAAGCTGGCTTTCCTGGCCGATATCGGTTTGGAAGAGCCGGGGCTGAATCGCCTGATTCGTGTGGGTTACGATTTGCTGGGTTTGCAGACTTATTTCACCGCCGGCGTAAAGGAAGTGCGCGCTTGGACGATCCACAAGGGCGATACCGCGCCGCAAGCGGCCGGGGTGATCCACACCGATTTCGAGAAGGGCTTTATCCGTGCCCAGACCATCGCCTTCGAAGATTTCATTCAGTACAAGGGTGAACAGGGCGCCAAGGAAGCGGGCAAGATGCGCGCTGAAGGCAAGGACTACGTGGTGAAAGATGGCGACGTACTGAACTTCTTGTTCAACGTCTAAGCCGTTTCTCGCCTCGCTACTAAACCCCGCTCTTGCGGGGTTTTTCGTTTTAGCGACAAGAAGAAAGCGGCGCTCTTCGCATCTACACTGGGGATATTTCCCGCCGGAGAACGAAGATGCGCCTGTTATTTTTGCTGCTGTTTCTGTTCTCGTCACAGGCAATCGCAGGCAGCTATCCCGAACGAGCGATCACGCTGATTGTGCCGTTTGCCGAAGGCAGCGACACGGATCTGTTTGCCAAAAACTTCATCCGGCATGTCAGTCCATATTTAGGGCAGGCGCAATTTAAGCTGGAATACCTGCCCGGTGATTCCGGCACAAAAGCAGCGCAACATTTACTTCGCCAACCGGCGGACGGCTACACCCTGATGATGGGGCGCATTGCTTCGCAAATCATTGCCCCGGCCATGACGCCCTCACTGCCGTATCGCTGGAATAGCTTCACCACGCTCTCGATTACAGAAATCCTGCCACTGATCTGTGCGGTGCATGTGGATTCGCCCTACCGTCATTCACGCGATCTCATCAGCGCGCTCAGACAAAATCCGGGAAAACTGAAATACGGCACGTCCGGGACGGGAACAATCCTCAATTTCTCGGCGCAGTATCTGCTCCACGTTGCGGGTTTACCTCCCCATGCAGCACGCGGCATTGATCTGCACAGCGCGCCACAAGCAACCCAAGCGCTGCTCAACGGCCAAGTAGACTTTCTCTGCAATAACGCACTCTCGCTGATTCCACCGATTCAGTCCGGTCGACTACGCGGGATTTTCACCACCGCGCCAGGGCGATTGGCCGCATTGCCACAACTGGCCAATGCCCGAGAAGCCGGCCTGCGCGATATGACGCAATTAACCGGCTGGAACGCGCTCGTCGCACCGCCCAATCTTCCTCCTTACGTACTGGCGCACTGGAAAACCGCGCTGAATCAGCTGGCGCAAGATAGCGCATGGCAGGCTGGCAGCCAAAAATTGGGCGGACTGCCCGCGCTCGATTCAATCCGTGATCCGGTGTTTTTTCTGCGCGGACAAAGTCGCCTGTACCAACAACTCGCAGCCAATCTGGCAGCTCAACCATGAGCAAGCGGCGGCTCTCCTCTTCCCTGTACCGCCAAATTCGCGATACCAGCCTGATCGCCCTGATTCTATTGTCGGGCTTGCTGGCCACCTGGCAGTTCTGGCTCATGCAAAAACAAGCCGAGGCGCAGCAAATGCGGGAAGTGGTCAGCGCCGCAGGGGTGGCGGTGCTCGATGCCATCGATCAGGAGCTGCGCCCGGCCACGTCAGCCATTCAAGGCGCCGCCTTGATGGGTTCAAGCCAGCGCCAGCTGGATAAAGACGAGTTCTTCAGTTACTGCGAACGGCTGACCCAGGCCTTAAACAATGTGCGCCATATCGCGTGGCATCCTCGACTCGATACTGCGCCCGGAGAAATCCGCACGGTACGACAATATGCCTGGCCGCCGGAGAGCGAGCCGACCAAGGATGGCAACGACCCGATCCGCAATGAGGCGCGCAAACGTAGCCTGATCAGTGGCTTGCCCGTCGTCAGCAAAGCCTTCCGCCACGGGCAGGACACGGCTTTGTTGATCGTGGCGGCCAGTTACCGTGCAGGTGAAATTGAAACGCTCGCCGATCGCAAAGCACGCTTGATCGCATATATGGAAGGGCTGGTATACGTCTCCGATATTCTCAGGGAAGCGATTTTCCGCGCCGAGGCCGCGCAACTTGATATGCGGGTATTCGACATGGGTGATAACGCCCGCAAGCTATTGTTCTCCTCCCCGCAAACCGCATCCACACGCAACGAAATCGTGCTGAATCTGGATGTAGCCGGCCGACCATGGGAAATCATTCTTTATCCTCGCAAGCTGCACACGCTGACGCAGCTGCACACCCGCAGCAACGCTTTGGCCGTACTGGGGGTGTTGTTAAGCGCCCTGCTGGCCTTCGGGCTATTCCGTTTGCAGCGCAGCCGCAGACAAATTGAAGCGGCGCAGCTTGAGGCGCAACTGGCTGAAAAATCGCTGGTCAATATTCTTGACGGCACCAATGCCGGCACCTGGGAATGGCATATTCCCAGCGGCAAAGTGCGCATCAATGAACGCTGGGCGGAAATCATCGGCTATACCCGCGCGGATTTGGGCGAGATGACTATTTCCCGGTTTGAATCGCTGCTGCATCCAGAGGATTGGCAAATCCAGATCAAACCGGCGCTGGAACGCCACCTTGCCGATAAAGCCCCGTTTCTGGAATGCGAATTTCGTATGCTGCATCACAGCGGGCACTGGACCTGGGTCGCGTCGCACGGTCGGATCGCCTCTCGCCTGCCAGACGGGGCGCCGGAATGGCTGGTCGGAACGCATCTGGATATTTCGCGCCGCAAAGAAGTGGAAGCGCAGGTTCAAGAAAGCGAACGCTTTCTGCGCAAGCTGGCCGACATTCTGCCGGGCATGGTGGGGTACTGGGGGAGCGATCAGTATTGTCATTACGCCAACGCCGGCTACCTGGCCTATCTGGGTCATGGCATGGACGAACTGCGCTATATCCGCCTTAAAGATTTGAGCGGCCGAGCCTTGCCTGGCGATGAATCAAGCATGCAGGCCATGCTAGAGCCGATCTGGCGCGGAGAAGCGCGTACCTTTGAGCGCCGCATGCTGCACCCGGATGGTTCAAATGCCCACTTCTGGATTCACTACATCCCGGATTTCGACGGGGTTCGCACGCAAGGTTTTTTCGTCATCATCAACGACATCAGCGACATCAAATTGGCGCAGATCAAGTTGGAAGAACTCAACACTCGCTTGGAAGCGCGCACGCGCGAGGCCGAAGCGGCCAGCCGCGCCAAGAGCGAATTTCTCGCCAATATGAGCCATGAAATCCGCACCCCCATGAACGGAATTCTGGGCATGGTGCAATTGCTTCAGCATGCCAATCTGGACGCGCGCCAGCGCGATTACGCCACCCAAATTCAAACCGCCGCCCAATCGCTGCTCGGCATCATCAATGACATTCTCGATTTTTCCAAAGTCGAGGCGGGTCGACTGGAGCTGGATGAGCAAGTCTTCGAACCTGAACAAATGATGCGAGAGCTGGCCAGCATCATTGCGAGCAGCTTGAGCCAAAAACCGCTGGAACTGCTATTTGCCATTGATCCGCAATTGCCGCACAGCCTGATCGGCGATGCCCTGCGCTTACGCCAGGTTCTCCTGAACCTGCTGAGTAATGCGATCAAGTTCACCGAGCAAGGCGAGGTGATTGTCTCCGTCAAGCTGTTGCAGCGCAGCCTTAATCAGTGCCAGATTGAATTTTCGGTGCGTGACACAGGCATTGGCATTGCGCCAGACAAGCGCGAATACATTTTCGAAAGCTTTAGCCAAGCAGAAGCGTCCACCGCGCGGCGCTTTGGCGGAACAGGGCTGGGGCTGGCGATCAGCCGCAAACTGGTGGCATTGATGGGAGGAACGCTTGCGCTCGAAAGCGAAGAAGGGGTCGGCAGCCGCTTTTATTTCACTTTGGATTTTCGGCTCGGCCCGAACGTTACCGCCTCAACAGCCCTGCGCCCTTTACCGCTGCACACACCCGATCATGAACTCATCGCGCTGCTGATCGAAGACCATCCGCAAACCCGCGCGGTTTTAGTCTCGATGATGCACAGTTTTGGCTGGCGTTGTATCGCGGTCGATCAATGTCGCGCGGCACAGGATTGGCTCGCGACACAAAGCTGCGATATCGCCATCTTGGACTGGAGCCTTTCCCGCGATCCCGAATTTGGCGCACTCATCGAAAAAACCGGCGCGCCGCTCATCATGCTGGCCTCACCGCGCGAACGAGCCGCCATTGATGCCTGGACGCCAACGCATCGCACCGTGGTCGTGCTGCTCAAACCACTGACCGGCTCAATGTTGTTCGATGCCGTGGTCGATGCCACCTCCGGCCAAGCCGCATTTCGACCCAACGAACAAGTCAGGCAAGTCGGTCAGCGGCTAACCGGGATGCGCCTCTTGCTGGTGGAAGACAACCGGCTGAACCAGCAAGTGGCCGTTGGGCTGCTCGAAGCCGAAGGCGCGCAAATCGAGATTGCCAACAATGGCGCGGAAGGACTTGCACGCGCGCTCGCCGCCAATCCCCCTTTTGACGTCATCTTGATGGATGTGCAGATGCCGGGCATGGATGGATATGAAGCCACCCGCAAAATCCGGGCAGAGGGCTATCGCGGCAGGATTATTGCGATGACGGCCAATGTGATGGAAAGCGACCGGCAAGCCTGTCTAAACGCGGGCATGGATGCGCATCTGGGCAAACCGATCGACCGGGAAATACTGGTCGCGGCGCTCTTGCGCGAAGTGGACTCTCCGGCCAACACAAGCCAGTCCACCCCGCCCCCCAAAGAGGACTTTGCGACCGCGCTGACGCGATTGGGTGGAGATGCCGCCTTGTTCGCCGGGATCGCCCACACCTTTATTGACGATGCGCGACAACGTCCGGCAGAACTCCAGCAATACCTCGAACAGGGTGACAACAATGCGGCGGCGCGCGTACTGCATACCTTGAAAGGCGGAGCTGGCACGCTGGGGCTGAACGCCTTGGCGAGCTTTGCCGCCGAACAGGAACAAAACCTGCGCCAGCATCCTGTCTCCATCCAGATCGCACCCCTCTGCGCAACACTCACCGCACAAATAGAGGCCGCCTGCGCCAGCCTGCATCAAGCCATCCCGCAAACCCCGCCAGCGCAAATATCGCCGACGGCAGTCGATCCCGACAGGCTGACGCTAGCGCTGGCTGAACTACAAACGCTGTTACAGGATGGAGATATGCGCGCCACCCGCGCCGCCCGCGACATCCAGCCTCAACTTGCGCAGTGGGTCGCCGCAGAGGCACAGCAACTAGAGGCGGCGATTACGCAGCTCAATTTCCCGCTCGCCCTGGACATCTGCACTCAATTACAAAAAAGGCTACAGCCATGATCCATCCGCCTTCGGCCACCTTACTGATCGTCGATGACCAGCCGGTCAATGTTCACGCGCTCTACGCCATTTTTGCCGAGGATTGTCAGGTCTATATGGCGGCCAGCGGCCGGGAAGCGCTGGCGGCTTGCGAGAAGCACCACCCTGATCTGATCCTGCTGGATGTGGAAATGCCCGATATGGATGGCTATGAAGTCTGCCGCATTCTGAAAAGCCAA
>CAXYUI010000099.1:0-6554 GCA_964291975.1 uncultured Formivibrio sp.
CCCTTTGCAATCCGTCCGGATAAAGGCCATCGGGCGGGTAATTCGAAGTGGCGACCAGCACCACGCCGGCGCGAAACAGCTGGGTCAGCAAACGCCCCAAAATCATTGCATCGGCGATGTCGGACACATGAAACTCGTCAAAACACAGCACCCGGGTTTCGATGGCGATTTCGGCCGCGACCAGCGCCAGCGGATCGGCCTCGTTTTTGTGCGCGGCAAGCCGGCGGTGAATGTCCCGCATAAAATCGTGAAAATGCAGACGCTGTTTACGCCGATACGGCAAGGCGGCGAAAAACACATCCATCAACAGGCTTTTGCCACGCCCGACTCCGCCCCAGAAATACACGCCGCGCGGCAAAGCAGGCTGCTCGCGCAAACTGAAGCCAAAGACCTCGGTTTTGCCAAAAAGCCGTGAGCGCTGCGCCTTGAAAGCCAGGAGTTCGTGATAGAGGTGATCGAGCCGGGCAATGGCCTTGGCCTGCGCCGGGTCGGCGTTAAATCCCGGCGTCTGCGTGGCGCGGGCATACCACACGCCCGGCGGCGTGCCGGCGGCAGGCAGGGCGATCGCGTGCTGGGCCATGGAGTCTCCTCAGGGAAAAACTAATCAAAACGCAGGGTATGAGTGGCTTCGATCGAGCTTTCATCCGTGCCCCAGCGACTGACCAGGGACCAGCGCCGACTGAGCTGATACGCGAGCTTCACCGCATCATTCAGCCCATTGAGGCTTTTCTCGATCGAGAACTGCCAGTTCTGGCCGATGCGCTTGCTCACCGTCATCACCTGTGTGGGCTTGCTGTCGGTCGATTTGACCGTCTTGAGCTCGACTTCCTCAATGCCCACCGTATCGAGCACGCGCTCGGACAAGCTCGGGCCGCCGTTGTCATCGCTCAGCAAAGCGCTCAAGCCTTGCAAGAGGATGGCGCTGTCCGAGCGCTCCATATTTTCTGTGCCATGCCCGAACAAGAGCCAGGACAGTTTTTCGTTATCGGGCACGGTCGGTTCGGAATAGAGCTGCACACGCGGGTTGCGCGCGCTGCCTTGCACTTTCACGCCGGCTTCCACAGTCATATTGCGGCGCATGGCCAAAATATCGATGCCCGGATTGTCGATCGGCCCCTGGAAAGACAACAGCCCCTGCTCGATATCGAGCTTGCGGCCATAGGCGCGATAAATCCCGCCTGTCACTTCCACAATCCCGTTTGCCGCCAAAGGCTTCGCCGGCTCGGCACGCAGGCGCAACAGGCCGCCGAGCACCGCATCAGCGCCAAAACCACGGAAACGGAAGCGCTCGCCCAGATCGACATCAAGCTGCAAACCGATTTGCGGCAGCTTTTGCGCTTGCGCTTTCTCGCGCCCCAGCACGCGCACATCGTCAGACAGGCGCGGCGTGTCGACCGAGCGATAGCGCAAATCGCCTTCGTCGGCCTTGAGTCGGCCGCTCAGGTCGATGCGCCCGCGCTCGACGCGCAAACCGGCTTGGCCAGACAAGACCAGCAGAAAATCGGGGCGACCAAACAGGCGCAAACGCTCGAACACCACTTCGGCCTGACCGCGCGGATCGTCGCCATTAAGCTCGACGCGACCCGACCCGCGCACCAAGCCTTGTCCGCCCCGGAAAAACAGCTCTTGCAGCTCGGCCTGCCGATTTTCCAAAGTCAGGCGCAAACGACCATCGTGCAGATCCAGGCCAGTTTGCGGATCGCGCACGCCCAGATCGCGCCCAGCCAGCGCGCCACGCCAGCGTCCGCCCTGCACCGGGCCTTCGTGCACCAGATCAAAATCCAGCGCGCCCTTTAGTAGAAAATCCGGGCCGGTCATCACATTGAAAGCCGCCAGATCGGGAATCTGGCCGCGCGCTTGCACCTGCAATGGCGCGCTCTCGGCCAGCCCGCCCGCAGCATCAAGCCGGGTCGATGCCGAAAAGTTCGCCCAGCCAAAGCGGGCTGAACGAGCTTCGGCGCTGATTTCTAACTGACTGGCGCGTGCGCTCAGATCAATGCGCGCCGCCTCCAAGGCCGGCGAATAGCGCTTGATTGCCTGCCCCTGCCACAGCGATTCACCGCTTTCGCGCCAGATGCTGGCTTCGCCATCAAGCACACCGCGCCAGTGCAGATTCCAGCGCCCGCCCAGCACCAGATCGGAACCGGCGTCGCGCTGGAATAATTGCAGCCAGGGCGCCAGCGCCGCGCCAGTGAAATCACCCGTGCTGTGCCACTGTCCGTCCTGCCACTGCAAAGCCTGCACATTGAATTGCCCGCCAGCCAGATCGATCTGCGCCGGCGCAAGATGCAACGTTTGCGCCGAAGCACTCAGCGCCACCGGCGCACGCAAAGCCATGGTCTGCGCACCATCCAGCTGCAATTGCTGCACTTCACCCTGCCAGCGCCCCTGCGCCCAGGCGCCAGCCAGCTTGGCCTGCAAAACGTAAGGAGTTTGTCCTTGCCGGCCATACAGTTTGAGCGCGAGCGTATGCGCGGCGCGCGCGCCATCGAGCGCCACTTGCAAGGCGGCAAATTCGTGCTGCGCATAGACCAGACGATTGGCATCGACTTGCAGGCGCAAAGGCGCGTTGTCGCCCTCCTGGCCAGAACCGGCCACATGCATCTTCTGCACACTCACGCCCCAAGGCGTGCGCAGATCAAGCACCGCCAGCTCGCCCGTGAGCCGGGGCTGCGACAAAGCGCCTGAGAGCGTCAACTCGCCTTGCGCCGAACCGGCAAAATCCTGCCCCAACTGACCCAGATCATTCACATCCAGCGCCAGTTGCAGACGGTCGCCTTCTTGCCCGAAAGCGCCGCGCGCCACCACGCGATTGCGTCCCAAAGCCAGCCAGAAATCGCTGTCAGCCAGTCGCTGGCGATCGACGCGCACGCGCCCCTTGCCCGCCAGCGACTGCCCGTTGAAACGGCTTTCCTGCAATTCGAAATCCAGTTCAATGCGCGGCTGGGGCAGCGCGCTGCCGCGTGCGGAAAACTGGCCGGAAATCTGCCCAGTCGGCACAGACAGCCAGTGCGCAGGGTCAAAGCCTTGCAGCCGGCCTTGCAGATCAAAGGCATGGGGCGCATCGAGCGCGACTTCGCCCTGCACGGCGATGTGCTGATTGCCGCGCGCGAGCTCGGCTTCGCGCACCAGCAAGCGTTGGCTGCCCACCACCATCTTCCAGCCCAGATCGGCGCGCAGATGCGCGCGATGCCGCGTATCGCTGATGTCGGCGCGCACATCAGGCGCAAGCCACGACCCCTTGATTTGCACCTGTCCGGACAGGGCGCTTTGCGGCTGGCGCGACCACAAGCGCGCCAGACCAAGCTGGGCAACTTGTAAATCAAGCGCCACCTTGCCCATGGCAATCTGGCCACTGCCGCCCAGACGCGCGCCGCCCGGCACGGCGATTTCCAGCCCTTTAAAAGTGACCGTCTCGCGCGCATAAGCCAGATCGACTTTCAGCGCTTGTAGCGGGATGCCCTGGCGGTCAAGACTCGCCGGGGCGGCGTTGCGGATCGCCAGATGCCCGCGCGCGGCATCTTCGCCCGTAGGGGTGAGATCGAGTTGCACATCAAGGCGGGCGCGCGGCCAGGCGCGGTTAAATCGCGCCGGATCAAACTCGCGCAAGCGAACTTTCCCCGAACGCAAGATTTGATAAGCGTGTTCGGCAAAAAGATCGAGCCGCGCATCAATCTGGCTGGAAATTTCGCCGCCGCTGCGCGCTTCCAGATCAAGATCCAAGGCGCGCAATTCGCCTGTGGCATGGCCGGCAGCCGTCACTTTGCGACCTTCAACTTCGCCCTCGTAACCAAAACTCGCGCTGCTCATAAAAGGCGCGCGGCCATCGAGCGTGGCTTCGGCATAAGCCTGGCCGTAATCCGAATCGAAGCGCAGCGACTCCAGCCGATGAAAGCGGCCGGAACTCTCAAACGCCACCTGCACATTGCGCACTTCCTGCCCGCCGCTACGCAAGCGGCCGATGAAGGCGCGATCGAGCGAAATCGCCCACGGCAGGCGCAAATCGGCAGGGGGATGATATTCCTGCGCCGGCGCGGGCTTGCTCTGGATGGTGAGCGTGTCGATGTCCAGCGTGCGCACATGCAGGCGGCGCGCCAGCAAGGCATAGGGGCGCAAGTGCACGCTCAGGTGGTCGATATCAACACGCACGCTGTCGTTTTCAAAAACCAGTCCGGAAACCAGCAGCGTGCCCCAAGGCGAACCCTCCAGCGCGGCGAGCCTTACCAAGCCGCTGCGGTTGATCTGGCTCACCAGCCAGTCGCGCCCGGCTTCGGTCTTGAGCGTGGCCAGCGCCACAGAAAGCAGCAGCGGCGGCAAGAGCAAAATCAGCAGAAAGAGACGCCAGAAGCGGCGCGTAAAGAGGCGCATCAGAACACCAAGCCGATCGCCAGATGGAATTTCCACTGGTCATCGTCCAGCCCGTGGGCAAAGTCCGCGCCGAACACGCCAGCCGGACTGACCCAGCGCAAGCCCAAACCGGCGCCAGTCACGCCACGGAGCTCAGGCCAGGTGGTGCTGGCATTGCCATGATCGACAAAGCTGGCCAAGCGCCAGTCACGATAAAGCGGCCACTGGTATTCCAGCGAACTCGTCAACAGCACGCGCCCCGGCACCACCGAACCACCCTTGCTTGGTCCGAGCGATTGGTAATCGTAACCGCGCACGCTGCCCGCGCCGCCGGCGCGAAACAAGAGATCGGAGGGCACATAGGCGGGGACATGGGCGAAAGGCTGACCCCCGTCCGGCCGGGGCAGCAATAAGCGATTGCCACTGAACGGCCAGTATTTGGCGACTCGGCCATACAGGCGCAGATAGGTTTCATCCGAATACAGGCCATCAATGGCCGCGCTCGATTCCCACTGCAGCAAATGCCCTTGGCGCGGATCGCGGGTGCTGTCGAGATCGCGGCGCAGCCACTGAAACTTGAAAAACAGCGATTCCGGCGTTTCCAGCGTACCGTCGGCCAGGCGACGACGTTCGGATTCGTGCTCCACGCTCCAGCTGCGCGTGAGCTGGAAATCGGTCTGACTGCGCGTCACGCCCTGCCGCCAGGTTTTTGAAGAAAGACTGGAAACATCGCTTTGTTCATAAGCCAGATGCACCCGGTGCTGATAGCCCGCGCCCAGCCGAGGAAACACCAGCGCCACTTCGCCGCTTTGCTCGTTTTGCGCCAGTTTGAGCGTGGCTTCTGAAATCCAGCTTTTGCCAAACAGGCCGTAATACTGATGCGCCAACGTGGTATTAAAGCCCGCTTCGGTGGTGTAACCCACGCCGGTAGTGAGCTTGTGATGCGGCACTTCTCGAACATCAACCCGAACCCCGGCGCGATACGGCGGCGCATCGCCCAGATCAACATCGACCACGGCAAAACCAAAATGCGGCAAGGATTGCAGGCGGGTTTGCAATTCTTGCAAATCGCTGCGCTGGTATTCAGCGCCTTCGGCAAACTGGCGCTGCTCTTGCACCAGATAAGCGGGGTAACGCGCCAAGCCGCTGACCTCAAGCGCGCCATAACGATAAAAGGGGCCGCTGTCGATACCGATCACGAGTTCTGCTTGATGGGTTTGCGGATCGATCCGCGCCTCGCTGCCGGACAATTTGGCGCCGGGAAAGCGCCGCGCACTGGTCAGATTGTGGACGAGCGTTTTGCCGGCATCCCATTTGCTCTGGGTGAATACTTCGCCCTCGCCCAACAACCAGGCCGAGCGAATCTGCTTTTCCAGCGTTTTCAGATATTGCGGGTCAGCGCGAATCTCGCCTTGCCAGTCCAGACGAATAACGCTGATGCGCACCGGCTCGCCCGGATCGACCGTCATGACAAAACGGGGCTTTTTCTCTTCCCGCAGCCAGCGCACCTCAATCTGCGGCGCAAAAAATCCTTCGGTCGCCAACAAGTTTCGTGCCTCATCCGGCGTGGTGATCGCCAGATAATCGACATATTCGGCCGTGGTTCTGTCGTCACTCTGCGCGCGGGCGATGTCCAGATGCTTTTCCAGCAAACGGCGCGCGGCAGAGGGCGCGTCGATTTCTAAATCGAACGCGAATTCGGCATGCGCAGGCAGCATCAGGCACGCAAAAAAGAGACAGAGAAAGAAGCGCATAACAGCCGGTGAAAAAGACCCGTGCCCAATGTACTACAGCCCCCGCCTTGACGAAATGGCGCATCGGGTCTTGCACCTATAATCAGCCAACCCGGTTTGGCGCATGACAGTGCGCAATCGAATGGCTAGAATGGCGCATCGGTCAGACCACTGGACCAGAATCCCCTTTTTACCAAGGAGCGTATCGTGGCAAAAACGTTTATGGACGATCATTTTCTGCTGGAAACCCCCACCGCACAAAAGCTCTATCACGAGTACGCGGCGCACCAGCCCATCATCGACTACCACTGCCACCTGCCACCCGCGCAGATCGCCGAAAACAAGCAGTTCAAGAACATCACCGAAATCTGGCTCGGCGGCGACCACTACAAATGGCGTCTGATGCGCTCTTCCGGCATTACCGAGGATTTCTGCACTGGCGATCAGCCCGACATCGAAAAATTCCGCGCCTTC
>CAXYUI010000100.1:0-6540 GCA_964291975.1 uncultured Formivibrio sp.
AGGTGGCCGACAAGTCGCTCGTCGTAAAGAAGGGTGAAACCGTGGTGTTGCAGGTTGGCAAGCGCAAGTTTGCGCGCGTGACTGTGGCTTGATCTGTTTATCCTGCGATGTCGCAAATAAAACCGCCGGCATATCCGGCGGTTTTTTATTGTGTGCCGAGACTTTCTGAGCGGTCTGGGCGCAAATCGCCGTTTTCGATTTGCCATACTTGATCAAATTGCGTCAGACCATAGTGGCGATGGGTTACCCAGATCAGTGTGCGACCGGCCAGTTCACGGCGTAAGCGCTCGATCAAGGCGATTTCGCTGGCGGGATCCAGCCCCTCGGTGGGCTCGTCGAGCAGGGTGATCGGAGCGTTGGCGAGCAGGGCGCGGGCGAGCCCGAGCCGGCGGCGCTGTCCGCCAGAAAGACTGGCGCCGCCTTCCTCGATCCAAGTTTGCAGGCCATCTGGCCAGCTTGCCACCAGCTCTTTTAGTCCAACTACATCCAGCGCATGCCAGAGCGCATCGTCGCTGGCTTGCGCTTGGGCAAGTCGCAGGTTTTCAGCCAGTGGCGCAGTAAACATCCAGCCTTCTTGCGGGGCGCAGGCAATATGCGCGCGCAGGGTATCTTCATCGAGCGCGCATAAATCAACGCCGCCCAAGGTGATGTGACCGGCTTGCGGGTCGATCAGTCGGGTGATGAGTTGGATCAGTGTGGTTTTGCCGCCGCCGCTTGCGCCAATCAGAGCCAGATGCTCGCCCTCTGCCAGCGTGAGTGAAACGCGCTGCAAGATAGGCTGTAGCGGATCGTAGGCGAAGCAGACTTCTTGCAAAACGATCTGCTTATTCGCCGGTTGCGCGCCTTGCGTTACAAAGGCAGGCTCAGGTTCTTGTTCGGATAGGGCGTTGAGTCGGGCCGCGCTGGTGATCGTTCCCGGCAATTCCAGCCAAGCCTGTGGCAGCGCTTGTACGGCTTCCAGGCTGCCGAGCATCAGCAGCACCAATGCCGCGAGCCAAGGCGTGGGTGAGCTGGCCGCCATGCCGAGTACGGCCCAGGCCGCCAATCCGACGGCGAGAAACTGCAAGGCGCGCAGCGCGGAGCCGAGTCTTTGCAGGCGCAGTTGCAAGGCAATGCGGGCGGCGTCTTGTTCAATGATGACGGCGCGTTGCTGCTGCCAGGCCGGGGCATGCAGCGAGAAATCTTCCAACCCGTCCACTGCATCGAGTAATTCACGCCGCACACGCGCTTGGGCTTTTACTTGCGCGCGCGCAGGCTGTTGCCCGAGTCGCCAAGCCAGCCAGGGCAAGATCAGGAAGGAAGTCAGCAACAAGATCAGCCACGGCCACAATAGCCCGGTTTGTCGCCAGATCAGCACCCATCCCAAGAGTGCAAAGCTGATGAGGCCGGCAATGGTGGGCAGCAAAAGTCGCTGATACATATTGTTGAGCGCGTCGATATCCTGAGTGAGCCGGCTCAAGAGATCACCGCCGTGGTAGGCCTGCAATTGCCTGGGTGAAAGCCGGATCAGTCGCGCATACAGCCAGACGCGGATTTCGCCGATGACGCGGAAAGTGGCTTCGTGGGTGAGTACACGTTCGGCCCAGCGCGTGATGGTGCGGGAAATGGCAAAAAAACGCACTCCGGCCGCCGGCAGGAAGAAATTGAACGCTTGCGCGCTGGTGAGGCTTAGCCCTGCAATGGCGGTGGCGGCAAGAAAGCCGCCAGCCAGCCCAAGCAAGCCCATCCCTGCGATCAGGCAGACCAGCGCCATCAATAAGCCCAGCCACAGCCAGCGCGCCTGTCGGTTCAGCAGTAACAGAAACGGTTTCATGCTTCTTCCCCTGCCAAAAAGGCCGCGATACGCGGGCTGTTGACGTGATGGGTTATTTCGCTGATCGCGCCCGCATCAAGCAGTGCGATGCGATCGGCCAGTACCAGCGGAGCGCGGCGGTGGGTCAGCATGACCAGCGTGCGCCCAATCTTCAGTTGCGCCAGTCCAGCCATAATCAGCGACTCGGTTTCATGGTCGAGGCTGGCGGTGGGTTCATCGAGCAAGAGCAGTGGTGCGTCGCGCAGCCAGACACGAGCCAGTGCCAGCCGACGCAATTGCCCCCCCGAGAGCTGGCGGCCGCCTTCGCCCAGCCAAGTGTTTAAACCGTCGGGCAGTTGCGCCAGCCAGTCGTTCAGACCGGCAAAACACAGCGCGGCAAGCAGCTTTTCATCGCTGGCGTCATGACGTGCCACGCGCAGATTGTCGGCCAGCGAAGCGGAAAGCAGTCGGGGATGCTGGCTCATCCAGGCGATTTGCTCGCGCCAGGCTTGGGGATCAAGTTCTGCCAGATCGGTCTGGTCGATCCAAACCTGGCCGTGATTGGGTGCAAGCTGACCCAAAATCAGCCGCAATAAGGTGGTCTTGCCCGCGCCGCTGGCGCCAACAATGGCGACAGCTTCGCCGGCTGCGATGTCCAAATCGAGCTGGCGTAAAACCGGCACTTCGGCAATATGGGCAAATTCGACGCCGGCAAAGCGGATGGCTGGCGCGAGGGCTGTGGCGCGAATCTGACCTCCGGCAACGGGCTGGGCGAATTCGATGCGCATCAGCTCAGTCGCGGCGGCCATGGCCTCGCTGCGCGCGTGGTAATGCGTGCCCAGTTCTCGTAATGGCCAGTAAAATTCTGGCGCCAGCATCAGGATAAAAAAGGCGGTAATCAGACTGGTGCCTTCGGCGTAATAACCGAAGTTCAAATGCCCTAAAAAGCTGAATCCCAGATAGACAGCGGAAACGGCAATCGCCAGCGAAGTGAAGAATTCCAGCACGGTGGATGATAAAAAAGCCATGCGCAAGACGCTCATGGTGCGCTGGCGGAAATCTTCGGCATTGGCGGCAATACGCGGAATCTGGCGGTTGTGCGCGTTCATCAGGCGCAAGCTGTGCATGCCTCGCATCAAATCAAGAAACTGCGCGCTCATGCGTTTGAGCGCCACGATTTGTTGTTCCTGCCGCGCCTGGGTGCCAAAGCCCACGATCATCATGAAAAACGGAATCAGCGGCGCGGTCAGTAAAAAGATCAACCCGGCCGCCCAGTTCAGTGGAAAAACCACGCACAGAATCATGGCGGGTATCAGTACCGAGAGCAGCATTTGCGGGCGGTAGCGCGCCAGATAACCATCCAGGCCGTCGACTTGTTCGATCAGGCAGGAGGTCAGCGCGCCGCCAGCTTGGGTTTGTCGCCACGCCGGACCACGGGCATATAAGGAATCGAGCAGGCGGATGCGCAATTGTTGGCGTACCTGCGCTGAAGCGCGGCTGCCCGCCTCATCGCGAGCCCAGCCTGTGAGTGCGCGTAGCGCGAGAATCAACGGCAGTAAAAGCCAAGGCAGCTGCAATTGCGCCAGCGGGATGCGTTCAAGAATCAGCGCACCCAGTAGCCAGGCCAGTAGGGCGGCCTGGGCGATGATGGTCGCCCCTTGAGCCAGGCCAGCTGCGATAGCCAGCTGACTCCAGGGTCGGCTGGCCTGTGCTTGCTGGCGCAGCCAACGGCTGATTTCCTTGGGAGGGACGTTATTCATCTCGGTCGCAGCATTAAAGGAATGAGCGCAGGGTAAACGCGAGACGTTCTCGCTTGCAATCGAGATTATTGCCAGTGGTCGCCACGTCTTGGCAAAAACCAGTCTGTAGCCTGGTTTGGCTCAGGCGCGGCGAGTAAAGCTGATTTGCCATAAAAGAGCCGCCAAGAGTCCAAGCAGCGCCCCGAGTGCATTGGCCAACATGTCGGCCACTTCAAAACTGCGCCAAGGCGTGAGCGCTTGGGCAAATTCAAGCAAGATGCCGATGCTGCTGGCAAACAGCCAGATCGCCGGGCGTGGACGAAAAGCCTGTGCGGCCAGAAAAGCTAATCCGGCATAGCCCAATAGATGTTGTACTTTGTCGCCGGCGGGAACGACCGGGCCAGATAAAGGCCAGAGTGAGCCGGCGCAGATGGCCACAATCCAGCCGGCAAGGGCGATTTTCCAAAAATGTTTCATGTGGATTCCTGATGGTGAAAAAGCAGACGGTCAATGGTGGATCGCGCGGTGTGGCTTCTTGGTGGTAGATGGCTAGGCGTGGCGGCTTTTAAGTAGCACCAGTGCTGCGCCTCCGCCGCCATCAACTGGGCGAGCCTGACAAAACGCCAGCACCTCATCACGTTGCACCAGCCAGTTTTTCAGTTTGAGCTTGAGCACGGGCTCGCGATTGCGTGATCCCAATCCCTTGCCATGAATAATGCGCACGCAGCGCAGATTGCGTTTGCGGCAGTCGATCAGAAATTGCGCCACCATCAGCCGCGCTTCTTCGCTGGTGTGGCCGTGCAGATCGAGTTCACCCTGAACCACCCATTCACCGCGTCGCAGTTTACGCAGGCTTTCGTGCTGCACGCCGGGGCGCATGAATAAGAGTTCTTCGCCGCTTTCCAGTTCGTCCCAAGGCCAAAGATCGGTCATGGCATCGGCCATGACGCGCGCTTCATCCGCTTGGGTCATGCGCGGCCAGGGCGAAACGGAATGCGGAGGGTGCGGGTAGTGGTCGTCGAGCAAGGGTTTGCTGCCTTTGACTGCGGCCAAGAATAAGGCGCGCGCATCGACTTCAAGTTGGCTCGGCGCAGGCGCGGGTTTGCTCTTGGGTTTGTCGCGCAGTGTTTTGCGCAGGGACTTGAGCTGCTTACGGGTAAAATCGTCCATGTGCGGTATGCGGCAAAAAGGTAACAGGGGCGGGTGGTTTTTACCGTAAGCCAGGCTCTTGAGCAATCGTGTAGCCAGTTATTTTGTCTTTTATGAAAAAAAGGCTTGCATCGCCTCTGGTTTACAGGCACATTGCGGTCTCGCGAAGTTCAAATTGTCTGTCTGTACCTGCTGGTCTGTCATTCCGTCTGATCCTCGTTCTAATTTGGGGAATTCCCCGTTTTTTACTGTCTTCATCAAGGATTGATTGATATGGCAACCGGTACCGTAAAGTGGTTCAACGACTCCAAAGGCTTCGGCTTCATTACTCCGGACGAAGGTGGCGATGATCTGTTCGCTCACTTCTCCGCTATCCAAGGCAATGGCTTCAAGTCGCTGTCCGAAAACCAGCGCGTGACCTTCGACGTCACCATGGGTCAAAAGGGCAAGCAAGCCTCCAACATCCGCGTTGCAGAATAATTCTGTAGCGGATCGCCTGATCCAAAGCCCGGCTTGTCCGGGCTTTTTGTTTTACTCCCACACAAGGAGGCGGGATTACCCCGCATACAATGGCAAAAGAAGATCTGATTGAAATGAATGGCGTAGTGGCTGAAGTCCTGCCGGACAGCCGCTTTCGCGTAAAGCTGGAAAATGGCCATGAGCTGGTGGCTTACACTGCAGGCCGCATGAAGAAAAACCACATCCGTATTTTGGAAGGCGATAAGGTGACGGTGGAATTGTCTCCTTATGATCTGGATAAGGGTCGCATCACCTTCCGTACTATTGAAACGCGCGGTCCGTACACTCCGCCGCCGCGTCGTCGTTTCTGAGCTTATCCCAGCCAGGGGCGGATGGTTTCCCAGAGCAGTTTGCTGAGCAGCAAAATAGCCAGTAGCAGGAAAATCCGCCTGATCCACAGATTGCCGCCGCGCATCGCGAGCCGGGCGCCAACAATGGAACCCAAAATCGCCGCGATGCCGAGCGGAATCGCCAGCTCGTACGCCACCATTCCTGCCGGAACAAGAAACAGCAGCGTTGCGCCATTGGTGCCGAAATTCACCACTTTGGCGCAAGCTGTGGCGCGCAGGAAATCGAAGTGAAAAAACCGCACAAATAAAAACAGTAAAAAGCTGCCTGTGCCTGGGCCGATAAAGCCATCGTAAAACCCCAGCGCAAAACCGAGTGCCGCGCCTTTGGCTAGATCGGCGTGCGTGGGTTCGCGGCTTTCATCCTGTTCGCCAAATTGCGGTTTGAGCCAGGTGTAAATCAGCATCACGGCCAGTACGACGATGATGACGGGCTTCATCCAGTGTGTGGGCATCAAGTTCAGCATGCGCACGCCGACATACGATCCCGCAAAGGCTGTAATGCAGGTTGGCAGCATCAGCCGCCAGGGCAGCGCCATATTCCTGGCGTACTGCCGCACCGACATGCCATGCCCCATCACTGAGGAAAACTTGTCCACACCCATGATTTGCGCGGGCGTGAAGTTCGTCAGCACATTGTAAAAAGCCGGAATCCCGATCAGCCCGCCGCCGCCGACTGCCGCATTGATCGCGCCGGTAATAAAGGAAATCGGCAGCAAAATCAGCAGTTCGTAGCTCATGTTCGGGACTCGTGATTCGTGATTGGGAGTTTGGGATTCGTAGCCCGGGTTAGCCGAAGGCGTAACCCGGGAATCAGCAGGCGTAACCCGGGAAAATGAGCCGCTTATGCCTGGCGCAAGGCTGCAATCACTGGTGCCGTATCTGGGCGCAGGCCGCGCCACAGATAAAAACATTCCGCACCCTGTTCAACGACCATGCCCAGACCATCTGCCGCCAGACCTGCGCCGCTCGCGCGCGCCGCCCGCACAAAGGC
>CAXYUI010000101.1:0-6433 GCA_964291975.1 uncultured Formivibrio sp.
TGGTGATCGCAAGAACATCTGGAACACCTCGTTCGCCGTGGTGGGCAATGTGGCCGAGGCTTACAAACTGGTGGCGGAAATCGGAACCTACTCGAATGGCTCGGCCAGCGACAGCCAGCGTCCCGCGTATTCGGCGCTGGGGGTGATCTACAGCCCGAAAGAAACGCTGGATCTGGATGTGGGTTTTCGCAAGGGGTTGAACAAGGCGGAAGTCCAATACGGTATTGGCGCCGGCCTGACTGTACGTTGGTAAATTGGCTTGAAACAACTGCTGCTGCGCCCATCTGACTAGATCGGATGGGCGTTGGCCATTTCCGAAAAAGGGTTTTTGTGGTCTGATTGACCTTCTCGTAAGGAAATGGTTTATGGAACTGACTCGAATGCCTTTGCGTTGGCGCGATACTTTATTAAGCCATATGCGCCTGCATCCATTGAGTGCAGCAGGACTGAGTCTGGCTTTGCTGTCGGTGGTCTTGCTGCTGGCGCAAAGCCTCTTTCATATTCTGAAGGGCGATGCCAGCGCTGCCGTGCATTACGCCTTACTGGGCGGAAGTGCCGGCTTTGTCGGTACCGCGCTGGGCGCGCTGCCGGCTTTTTTTCTGAAAGGCATTCCGCAAAAGGTCGAAGATACCCTGCTTGGACTAGCGGCCGGGATGATGCTGGCGGCTTGCGCTTTTTCGCTGCTCCTGCCAGGACTTGAGGCGGGCGATCGCATCATGGGTAGTCCGGTCGGCGGAGCCGGGATCGTGATTATCGGCATGGCGCTCGGTGTGGCGCTGATGCTGGGGCTGGATCAGTTTACGCCGCATGAGCACCCGGAAGGCGGCCCTTGTGGTCCGGGCTATGATCGCTGCGGACGAGTCTGGCTTTTTGTGATGGCAATGGCCTTGCACAACCTGCCCGAAGGCATGGCGGTCGGCGTGGGTTTTGCGCAAGGTGATTTATCGGTCGGTGTGCCTTTGGCTACCGCGATTGCTTTGCAGGATATTCCAGAAGGTCTGGCGGTGGCCTTGGCTTTGCGCACTGCAGGTTTCTCGTCGCGACTGGCGGTGCTGGTTGCGGCAGGCAGTGGCTTGCTGGAACCGATTGGCGCCTTGCTGGGCGTAGGATTGTCGAGCGGTTTGGCCTTTGCCTACCCGCTGGGCTTGGGGCTGGCGGCAGGGGCCATGCTTTTTGTAGTTTCACATGAGGTGATTCCTGAAACCCATCGCAACGGGCACCAGACTCCGGCGACTTTGGGTTTGATGGTTGGTTTTGCCATCATGATGACACTGGATACCACGCTCGGCTGAGCCGGGCATTTCTTTTATTTCTGACGGAGACAGACCATGGCTATTGATATCGGCATTTCGGCAAAAGATCGTGAACAGATCGCTTGTGAGCTTTCGCATGTCCTCGCGGACAGCTTTGTGCTTTATCTGAAGACGCATAATTTCCACTGGAACGTGACTGGCCCGATGTTCCAAACCCTGCATGTCATGTTCATGGATCAGTACACCGAGCTGTGGAACGCGCTTGACCTGATTGCCGAGCGTATTCGCTCGCTGGGCTTTGCCGCTCCGGGTTCGCACAAGGCTTACCTTGAAATGGCCAGCATTAAAGAAGAGACCGGCGTTCCGGATGCCAAGGACATGATTCGCCAGTTGGTGGATGGTCAGGAAGCCGTGACCCGCACTATTCGTAAGGCTTTTGAAGTGGCGGACGCTGCTAACGACCAACCGACCGCTGACCTTCTGACCCAACGCATGGAAATCCATGAAAAGAACGCTTGGATGCTGCGCTCCCTCCTGGAAGAAGGCGTGGCGCAAGTGCCGGTAGCCGCTTCCGGCAAGAAGAAAAACAAGTAATCCCTTGCAGAACCATCCTGAAAACCGCGCTTCGGCGCGGTTTTTTCTTGGGGTAATGATTTTGTCCTTACTGTTGCACTGGGGCGACTTGTAAAGTTTGTTACATCGGTCAAATGTCGTGTTTTTCAGATTGCTGTTACTCTCTTTTTCCTTATAAAACAGCCGCTTAAATTAAGAATTTGCTAATAAGTTGTTTTATCGTCCGATTGGCTTGTGGGCGTTTGGCAATGCGGGCTGGCGAAAATGCTCAAGGGACTTTTCTAGAGGTGGATATGAAAAAAAAATCATTGCTGGCGCTGTCGTTGGGGCTGTGTGCCGCCTACGGCCAAGCGGCCGATTTTCCGAGTGGCTACTCAAAATGCGCGGATGAAGGTGGGACATGCGCGGTCAAGAATGCACCCAATACCGTGGCTTACGGGATCAAGGACAAGTGGGTTTACAAGTATGTAACGAGTAGCTCGATTGCCTGCACCACTCAAGCATTTGGCTCCGATCCATATCCGGGCAAGACCAAGAAGTGCTCCTACAACACGGGGACGAACATTGTCCCGACCGTGACCCCGACCAAGACCGTTACTTCGACGCCGACCAAGGTTGCAGCGACGAGCACCCCAACGCCAACCAAGGTTGCAGCGACTAGCACCCCAACGCCGACCAAGGTTGCAGCGACCAGCACCCCAACGCCAACCAAGATCGCGGCGACCAGCACCCCGACGCCAACTACGGCCAGTGCCAACAGCAAGCAGGTCGAAAAACTCGACCGCGCCGTGGTCGCTGTTCCGGCCAGTTCGGGCGTACTGGTGAGCTGGCGCATGCTCGGCACGGATGCCGACAGCATTGGTTTTAACGTGTATCGCGGTGCGACCAAGCTCAACAGCACGGTCATTATCGGCAGCACCAACTATCTCGATGCCGCCGGCAGCGCCAGTGCAAGCTACTCGATCCGCCCGGTGGGGGATGGTGTCGAAGGCGCCGCGGGCAGCGCCGGTACGACCTGGAACTCGGTGTACAAGAGCATTCCGATCAAACAGCCGGCTGGCGGCACGTCGTCCGATGGTGTGGCTTACACCTACGAAGCCAACGACGGCTCAGTGGCTGATCTGGATGGCGACGGTCAGTACGAAATCATCCTGAAATGGCAACCGACCAACGCCAAGGATAATTCGCAGTCCGGCTACACCGGCAACACCATCATGGATGCTTACAAGCTCGACGGCACCCGTCTGTGGCGCATCGACTTGGGCAAGAACATCCGCGCCGGCGCGCATTACACCACCTTCCTCGCTTACGACTTTGACGGCGACGGCAAGGCTGAAGTGATGATGAAAACCGCCGACGGCACGGTAGACGGCAAGGGTGTGGTGATCGGCAGCAGCTCCGCTGACTACCGCAATAGCTCGGGTTATGTGCTTTCCGGCCCGGAATACATGACGGTCTTTAACGGCCAGACTGGCGCGGCGATGGCGACCACCAACTACCTGCCGGCTCGCGGCACGGTATCGAGCTGGGGAGATAGCTACGGCAACCGCGTCGACCGCTTCCTGGGTGGCGTGGCTTACCTCGACGGCAAGCGTCCTTCCGCCGTGTTCTCGCGCGGTTACTACACCCGTTCGGTGCTGGTGGCTTGGGATTACCGCAATGGCGCGCTGAGCAAGCGCTGGACCTATGACAGCGGCTCGACCAAGAGCAGCACCAATGCTTACGGTCAGGGCAACCACGCCTTTGCCGTGGCGGACGTCGACAACGACGGCAAGGACGAGATCGTTTACGGCTCGGCCACCATCGACCACGACGGCAGCTTTATGTGCTCGACCGGCTTGGGTCATGGCGATGCCATCCATGTCGGCCGTTTTATCCCGGGTTCGAACATTGTGTATGCCGTGATGCCGCATGAAGAGTCGAGCAAAAATGGCAATGTCGGTTTTGAAATGCACAACGCTGCGACCTGCGCGATCAAGTGGAAAGTGGCTGCGACCACCGACATTGGTCGTGGCGTCGCCATGGATGTCGATCCCAACTATCCGGGCGTCGAAAGCTGGAGCACCGGCAGCGGCCTGATCGCCTCCGGCGGCGCGACGATTTCGACTTCACGTCCGAGCCGCGTCAACTTTGGCCTGTGGTGGGATGGCGACTGGGGCCGTGAAGTGCTCGATGCCACGCTGATCGAAAAATGGGTTCCGTCGAGCGCCTCGAGCACGCGCTTGCTCACCGGCTACAACTATGGCGCTGGCACCAATAACAGCACCAAGTCGACCTCGGTGATTACTGGCGACATCCTCGGTGACTGGCGTGAAGAAGTGGTGATGCGCGCCTCGGACAACCAGTCCTTGCTGCTGTTCAGCACCAATATCTACACCCCGAACCGCCTGCGCACGCTGATGCACGATCCGCAATACCGCGTGCAAGTGGCTGGCCAAAATATGGGCTACAACCAGCCGCCGCACACCAGCTTTTTCCTCGGCTATGGCATGAGCGCGCCCACCTGGCCGGGCATCTATACGCCTTGAGTCACACCGAACCGGGGGCATGCGTGCCCCCGGTTTTTTATACGGATCATTGATCCGCGAATCGCCGGGCGATTCAAGATTTTCAATCCATGCCGGATTGAAAACAGCGTCCGCAGAGACGCTGCTGATAAGGGAGTTGTTCCCGTTCGGCTTCCCCCGAACGCAATCAAGAAAGGATGTTTTCAATGCAAGGTAAACAAACACTCGCAGCCATCGTCTTGGCGGCCGCAACCCTGCCCGCATTCGCGGCGCACTGGTCGCTGAGCGGTGACGTTGGCATGCACGACCCGTCCATCATCAAGGAAGGCAGCACTTACTGGGCTTTCAGTACGGGCGAGGGCATTCAGGTGCTGTATTCGGACAGCACCGGCAAGAAGTTCAGTCGCGGCATCCAGGTGCTGAGCACGCGCCCGACGTGGTGGTCATCGTATGTGCCTGAGCACAAGGGGCTGGATGTCTGGGCGCCGGATGTGCAGCAATTCAACGGCAAAGTCTGGCTCTACTATTCGATTTCCACCTTTGGCAGCAACACCTCGGCCATTGGCCTTCTGAAGGCCAGTTCGGTTGCTAAGGGGGATTGGGTCGACCAGGGGCTGGTGATTCGCAGCAAGGCGGGCAGCAACGATTACAACGCCATCGATCCGAACCTGACTACCGACGCCAGTGGCAACCCGTGGCTGGTGTTTGGTTCCTGGTTCAGCGGCATCAAGGTCATCAAGCTCGACAAGACCACGATGAAGCCGACTGGCTCCATGACTTCGCTGGCCAAACGTTCCGGCGGCATTGAGGGCCCGTCACTGGTGTACAAGAGCGGTTATTACTATCTGTTTGCTTCGATCGGCGCGTGTTGCAAAGGCGTGAACAGCACCTACAAGATCATTTACGGGCGCTCGAAAAGCATCACCGGCCCCTATGTCGACAAGGATGGCAAGCAATTGCTCGCGGGCGGCGGCACGGTGCTCGACGCCGGTAATGCGCGCTGGGTCGGTCCGGGCGGTCAGGACATTTACGGCACCAGTGTGATTGCGCGTCATGCTTACGACGCCGAAGCCAATGGCGCGCCCAAGCTGATGATCAGCGATCTGAAGTGGTCCGACGGCTGGCCGAGCTACTGATCGGCTTGACCCTGAACCCCGGCCTGCGCCGGGGTTTATTTTGGATGTCGGCATTCCTTTTCATGCCCGGCGGCAAAATTTGCCCAAGGTCTGTCGGGTGGACTGCGGTAAAATGGCCGGTTACCTCGATTGACTGCTGAACCCGCCATGACCTACCGCCCAGCTCCCGACCAGCCGATGATCCGCATTCGCGGCGCACGCACGCACAATCTGAAAAACGTCGATCTCGACATTCCGCGCGGCAAACTGGTGGTGATTACCGGGCTGTCGGGTTCGGGCAAATCTTCGCTGGCGTTCGATACGCTGTACGCCGAAGGCCAGCGCCGCTATGTCGAATCGCTATCGGCCTATGCGCGCCAGTTTTTGCAGCTGATGGAAAAGCCCGATGTCGATCTGATTGAAGGGCTTTCCCCGGCGATTTCGATCGAGCAAAAAGCCACCAGCCATAATCCGCGCTCAACCGTCGGCACGGTCACCGAAATCCACGATTACCTGCGTCTTCTGTTCGCGCGCGTCGGCACGCCGTTCTGCCCGGAACACGGTCAGCCGCTGGCGAGCCAGACCGTCAGCCAGATGGTTGACCATGTGCTTTCCCTGCCGGAAGACACCAAGCTGATGATCCTCGCGCCGGTGATTGTCGGTCGCAAGGGCGAGAACATGGATCTTTTCGACGAGCTGCGCGCGCAAGGTTTTGTGCGGGTGCGTATCGATGGCGAAGTGTTTGAACTGGACGAGCTGCCCAAGCTGGAAAAGAACAAAAAGCACACCATTGAAGTGGTCATCGACCGGCTGAAAATCCGCGCTGATCTCAAACAGCGGCTGGCCGAATCGTTCGAAACCGCGCTGCGCCACGCCGATGGCCGCGCAATCGCGGTGGAAATGGACAGCAATCAAGAACACTGGTTCTCAGCCAAATTCGCCTGCCCGATCTGCTCCTACAGCCTGCCCGAACTCGAACCGCGCC
>CAXYUI010000102.1:0-6261 GCA_964291975.1 uncultured Formivibrio sp.
ACGCCGCGGCCGAGAAAGAGGGCGTGATCCTTGCTGGCGAACTTTTCGGCCCAGATGCGGATTTGCGGTTCGAGGTTGAGCGCGTGCTGGACGCTGCCGGGCAGGTGGCGCAGGGCGTCGAGGTAGGCGGCTTCCTGTTCGTCGTTGACGCGGCCGCGCAGCTTGCCAACCACGCCGGTCAGCGCAAAGAGGGCGATCAGCTGGGTCGTGAAAGCCTTGGTCGAAGCCACGCCGATTTCAGCGCCGGCGCGGGTGTAGATCACCAAATCGGACGCGCGCGGCAGGGCGCTTTCCTTGACGTTACAGATCGACAGCGCCCACTTATGGCCCTGGGCCTTGGCGTATTTCAGCGCTTCCATCGTGTCGAGCGTTTCGCCGGACTGAGAAATCGTCACGACCAGTGTGTTCGGGCGGGCCACGACATCGCGGTAGCGGTATTCGCTGGCGACTTCGACGCTGGTCGGAATGCCGGCGATGCTTTCGAGCCAGTAGCGCGCGGTCAGACCGGCGTAATAGCTGGTGCCGCAGGCCAGAATCTGGATGCCGTCGATTTGCTTGAGGATTTCGGCGGCGTTGGCGCCAAAGAGAGCCGGATCGAAGCCGTCGTCGAGAATCTGTTCGATGGTGTCCGCGAGCGCCTTGGGCTGCTCGTGGATTTCTTTTTGCATGAAGTGGCTGTACGGGCCGAGTTCCAGCGAGGCGAGCGAGACGTCGGACAGGTGAATCTTGCGCTCGACGGGTGCGCCTTGCTGGTTAGTCAGGATCACGCCTTCGCGGCGGACTTCGGCGATGTCGCCTTCCTCAAGAAAGATCACCTTGCGGGTCGAGGACAGAATCGCGGAAACGTCGGACGCGACAAAGTTCTCACCTTCACCCAGACCCACCAGCAGCGGGCAGCCCATGCGGGCGCAGGCCATCACGTCTGGCTGATCGAGCGCAATCACGGCAATCGCAAAAGCACCGGTCAGCTCGCGCGATGCGGTGCGCACGGCTTCAACCAGATTGCGGCCAGCGGTGGTGTAGTAGTGGTGAACCAGATGGGCGATAACTTCAGTGTCGGTTTGCGATTCGAACACGTAGCCCAGATTTTTGAGGCGGGCGCGCTGCTCGTCGTGATTTTCGATGATGCCGTTGTGCACTACCGAAATCAGGCCTTGCGAAACATGCGGGTGGGCGTTGTATTCCGTCACACCGCCGTGCGTCGCCCAGCGGGTGTGGCCAATGCCGAGTTGGCCAGTCAGATTGATTTCGGGCGCGGCGTTTTCCATTTCAGCGACGCGGCCGACGCGGCGCACGCGGGTGATGTCCGCTCCGGTATGCACGGCGATGCCGGCGGAATCATAACCACGATATTCAAGACGCTTCAGACCTTCGACCAGAACCGGAACCACATTACGCTGCGCAATCGCGCCGACGATACCGCACATCGTTTTCACCCCCGTTGAGTTATGGCGCAGAACTATACGCGAAAGGAAAAACCAAGGCTACGCAAGGGCTGGCGGCTGTTCCTTTTGTCGGGATAACGCCATTTTTTACAGGGGGCGCAACTAGATTAAAGCGTGGCCCGAGGAGACAAAATTATGACTGAGCCGCTGTTGGGTTTAGGTGTGATCGGCATCCGGCTTTATGCCCGGATTCTGACTGCGCCTGCCACCTACCCCGAAGAGCTCGCCGACCATATCGTCGATGAAATCAATTGTTATCTGTCGCGCGCCACGGATTCTGAAAAACAAATCCTGTTTCATATTGCCTGCGAAATCCACGAAGCGCTCGCCCACGCCTATCCGCGCGTCAATAGCCCGGAAGTGCGCCAAGACGTCGTCAGCATGATGAGCATTCTGCTGTGTCGCGCTAAAGCGCTCAGCCGCCACCCGGATGCCTGATGTGCTATGGTCGCGGCCATGAGCCGCACCCTTGCTTCCCCCGTATCTTCCATCCTTGAAATCAAGAAAAGCCGCTTTCTGTGCCAGGTCGTGCCCGTGGCTGACCGCGCACAGGCGCAGGCGCTGATCCGCGCCGAGCGCGCAGCACACCCGGACGCCAACCATGTCTGCTGGGCGCTGCTCGCGGGCGGGGAATCGGGAATGAGCGACGATGGCGAGCCCGGCGGCACAGCCGGTCGACCCATGATGCAGGTCTTGCAACACAAGGATCTCGATGGTGTGCTGGCGATGGTGGTGCGTTACTTCGGCGGCATCATGCTGGGAGCGGGCGGCTTGACGCGGGCGTATACGGATGCGGTGGCCAGCGCCCTGCTGAACGCGCAATACGTCGAACGCATCGCCACGGTTCAACTGGCCATCACCCTGCCCTACGCGCAAGAATCACGGGTACGGCAGTGGCTGCACCACTCTCCCTGCCGCCTGCTGGAAAGCCGCCATCAGGAACGCGTTTGGCTCTTGCTGGAAATACCGAAAACCGAGCTGGATGCGGTTCGCGCCGCGCTGCTTGATCTGACCCACGGCAGCGCGTCGCTATCGAGTTAATCACGAACCCTGATCGAGCGAAGGACAAACCCAGCGCGACAGCAGCAAGCGAAATTCTTCCTGACTGACCGACCGACAGAAGAAAGCGCCTTGTCCGTAATCGCAACGCTGCGTTCGCGCTTGCCTCACCTGCTCGGCGGACATCAAACCCTCAATCTGCCGTGGTGTTTCCAGCGTCTGCGCGAGCATATGCAGTCCGTTGAGCGCCTTGGATTCGTCGTCCTCCGCTACATATTTCAGCCTTGCCGGTTTGAGCGCATACAACTGATTCAGCGCCACTTGCCCTTGGCGCAAACAAATCACGATGCAAACCCCCAACCCTTGCAACTGAGCCAGGTTGGCCCAAGCGACATCACTCAAGGCCGCGATTTCAGCTTCAGTCAAAGACAGGTGCAAAGCCTCGGCAGGAAGCGCATGCGCCGCCAGCAGGTCTGCGATACAAGAGACCCAATCTGCCATCGCCAGTTGTGAGGCATGCACCGGCATCATCACCCACAGCGGCCGGCCACTTTGCTGGCGCCACTCGACCAAGCGCAAACAAGCCTCCGCCTGCATCCAGCAAGGTTTGATCCGGCAAGACTGCGCAAGGAATTCGCTGGCGGCCAACAAACCCAATTCGCTATGCGCCCAGAATGGTGAAACTTCTGCGCCCGCAATTTCATCGCGCGCCAAGTCGATCACAGGTTGGTAGTGCAAAATCAATTCGCCACGCGCAAACGCATCGGGCAAGTCTTGTAACAGTTGCTGTCGACGCTGCACGCGGGCATTGATTTCCGGGGCGTAATACTCGATCGACCAATTTCCCCGGCTACGCGCGGTTTCCAGCGCAAATTCGGCATGTTGCAGCAGCTCTTCAAAACTTCCGGCATCTTGCAACGCAATGCTCACGCCGCACGCCAGTTTCGGCTGCACGGAATGCTCACCCAGCAAGATAGGCTCGCACAGTTCGGCCATGGTTTGTTCCAGTTCAAACTGCGCGGACAAGGTGTCCGCATCACTAGGCAAAACCAGCACAAAACGATCTGCCGAAAGCCGACTCGCCAGGTTGCGTCGCCCAGCCCAGAGGCGTTGCGCAAGGGTTTGCAAGACTTGATCGCCGCTCGCGTAACCGTACTCCTCATTGATCTGCACAAGCGCATCAAGACTAATCAAGGCAAAAACCAGCCCTTGTTTGCGCGCCAACAGGGTGGTGATTTCACTCATCAGCCGCTCACGGCAGGCAAGCCCCGTCAGCGTGTCAAAGAAAGAGTGTTGCCGAGCCGCCGCATGATTGCGTGACCTTCGCGCAGCCTCGCGCAGCGAGCCGGCCAGCTCTGCCGCCGAAATAGCGAAATGCTGGGCTTGCGAATCCCATTCTTCGTGCGCATCGCTTTCCAGCAACAGGACGCCAGCGGGTTTGTCCGCGACAACAATGCCAGCCATCAGCAATCGACTCTGCTCGTGGCGCAACAAATAATGCCGCCAGGCGGGCAAGGGGCAATGGGCCAAGTCGCAAGACCAAGTTTTGCTTTCCTGCAAACGCGCACGAAATGCCTCATCGGCTTCAAGCAAGGGATGCGCCATGTCGGGTACGCCGATTTCGCTCAGGCATTCCCAGCGAGTATCGTTCCAGAACCAGATGGAGACGCGAGACAATCTCAGCGCGCTGCTCAAAGCCTCAGTCATTTCGCTCAGCCGGCGAGCCTCATCTTCGTAATGCAACAGCGGGCGCTGCGCCAGCTGCCGCAAGATTTCCGCCTGCTGCAAAACACGCTCTTGTTGCCGCAACTGTTCTTTTTGCTGGCGCAGCAATGCGCGAACCAACCAAAGCAGTCCAAACAAAAACAGCGCCAAGCTCAGCCAGAAGCCCGGGCCCAGCAGCCGCCGCATATTGGCATCGGACACCCCCGCCACGTGCCAGCTTAACCAAGCGGCATGACTTTCCGGCATATGGCTGCCGCTGATATACAAATCGGGGAGCGGGAAAGAAGTCCAGGTTGCGGGGGGGCGTTCGTTCCACACTTGCAAATCGGAGATCGACAGCAAGTGACTGATCCCTTCTTTCCAACTGATGTCGAGCCGGCGCGCAAAAATCAGCCAGCCCGCCGGCTCAGCCTCTTTGGCGGTTTCAGGATGCTCGGCGCGTATCCGTTCAATCGCGATGAGATAACAGGTCTCGTCGCGCCAGAAAAATCCGGTATACGACAAGGCCATCACACTCTGGAAACTGCGCCCACGCAGACGCGCCAGTAATTCTGGACTCCAATCCTCCAGCTGCGCCAGCGGCGTCGGCAATCCGTCGTGCAGGTAATACACCGGCTTCAAAGCGGTATCGAGAATCAGGACTTCGCCGATTTCCAGATTGCGGTAAATCGATTCAGTAAAGTTGCTGGCCAGCCATTTAGGATCATGTCGATCACCGGCCAGTTGCTCCGCAATATCATCCCAGATCGCATAATCGCGGGTATTGCGTGTCAGCCATTGCTGCTGCTGCGCGATCAGCGCGGTCATCTGTTTTTGCGAGAAAGCACTGAAGTGGCGGCGCTCCAGCATTTCCGCCTGGAAAAACAACACGCTGAGCAAAATGAGGCCAAGCGCCATCACGCCGAACACCAACGAGATCGGATGCTTGACCAGTACGGTGCGCCAGCGCGGCTTTTTGAACACGGTTTTTCCTGTGAGCGGTCAATCAGCCCTAAGATTACAAAGTTTCCGGCTGCGCCGAAACGTGAGGCGCTGTTTTTTGCACATCCAGGATGAAACTTGCCATGGAATGGACCATTTCAAATCTTGATGAAGCCACCCGACACCGGCTGATTAATGAGTGTGTCATTCCGCGCCCGATTGCGTGGATCACCACGCTGAACGAAACAGGAGGGGTGAATGTTGCGCCGTTTTCCTACTTCAGCATTGTCACCACCGAGCCGCTATTGGTCTCAGTCAGTATCAATCGCCATGATGATGGACGGATGAAAGATACGGCACGCAATTTGTTAAATCAGAGCGAATGCGTGATCCACCTGCCGACACGCGGCCATGCCCCCGCCGTCACCGCCACTGGCGCGCCCTTGCCGCCCGATCAAAGCGAAGCCGAGATGGTGGGATTGGCGCTGATGCCCGCGCAACAAGTCATGCCGCCCCGCTTGGTGGATTGCGGCGTGGTACTCGAAGGCCAGCTTTACCGCCACATCGAAGTGGGCGAGCCCACCGCGGCCGACCTCTTGCTGATTGAAATTCTACAAATCAGCGTGGCGGACGATTTGCTCCGCACCGACCAACGCATTCATTTCGAGCCGCTGACCCGCCTCGGCGGGCCGGACTACGGCGTGCTCGGCGAGCGCTTCCCGATTAGTAAAAAGTGAGAATGAATATGGAAAAAACCGTGCTGTATACCGAACACGCGCCGCAAGCCATTGGCGCTTATTCTCAGGCCGTGAAAGCTGGCCACACCGTATATATCTCCGGCCAGATCGGCTTGGAACCGGCGACCGGCGCGCTGCTGGAAAGTTTTGAAGCGCAAGCGCATCGGGTTTTCGGCAATTTGCGCGCCATTTGCCAGGCGGCCGGCGGCGAGCTTTCGGACATTGTGAAGTTGACGATATTTGTGACCGATCTGGCCAACTTCGCCCAACTCAACGAAATCATGGCTGAGCATTTCAGCGCGCCGTACCCGGCTCGCGCAGCGGTGCAAGCCGCTGCGCTGCCCAAGGGCGCGCTGGTCGAAGCCGACGCGATCATGGTGCTGGGCGAATAGCCTCAGCTGAGCGAGAAGGTGTAGCTGTAGTCACGCTGGACG
>CAXYUI010000103.1:0-6251 GCA_964291975.1 uncultured Formivibrio sp.
CAGCTCGGTCGCCGGCGCCATCGCCAAGGCGCGTACTGAAGTGCAGCTGCTTTTGGGCGCGGCGTACGACAGCGAAAGGTTGTTTACGACTTGGGCGACGGAACCGTACACCACGGCGACCCTGTCCGCGCTAAAAGGCCAGTCCGGCCGGCGCGAGACCATCACGTCTGCGGTTGAGCATCCAGCCATTCTGAGCCTGTGCAAGCACCTGGCCGAGCAGGAAGGCTACACCCTGCACATCCTGCCGGTGGACGGCAAAGGCCGGCTCGATCTGGATCTTTACGAAAGCCTGCTGTCCGAAAACACCGCCGTGGTGTCGATCATGTGGGCCAATAACGAAACCGGCACGCTGTTCCCGGTACTGAAAATGGCCGAAATGGCGCACAGCGTCGGCGCGCTCTTTCATACCGACGCCGTGCAGGCCACCGGCAAAGCGCCGATTGATCTGAAGAACAGCGCCATCGACATGCTGTCTTTGTCTGGCCACAAGCTGCATGCGCCCAAGGGCATCGGCGCGCTCTATCTGCGCCGTGGTCTGCGCTACCGGCCCATGCTGCGTGGCGGTCATCAGGAGCGCGGTCGTCGCGCCGGTACCGAAAACGTCGCCGGCATTGTCGGCTTGGGCGAAGCCGCACGCTTGGCGCGCGAACACATGGCTGAGGAATGGACCACGGTCAAAGCCCTGCGCGACCGGCTCGAAGTCGGCGTGCTGTGCTCGGTGCCTTACGCCTTTGTGACGGGCGATGCGGAAAACCGCCTGCCCAATACCGCGAACATTGCTTTCGAGTACATCGAGGGCGAGGCGATTTTGCTGCTGCTCAATGAAGCGGGCATCGCGGCTTCCAGCGGTTCGGCCTGCACTTCGGGCTCGCTCGAGCCTTCGCATGTGATGCGCGCCATGGGCATTCCTTACACCGCCGCGCACGGCACGATCCGCTTTTCGCTGTCGCGCTACACCACGGCAGCCGAGATCGACCATGTGATCGCCAGCTTGCCCGGCATCGTTACCCGCCTGCGCAAGCTTTCGCCTTACTGGGGCGAGCGCGGACCCAAGGCTGAAGCGTTTCAGCCGGCGTATGCGTGAGGATGTGAGGGGTAAGGCGTAAGGAGTTAGGGGTGGTTTTACATCTCACACCTCACACCTCCCTCCTCACACCTCCCTCCTGACAGGAGTTAGCCATGATGATTCACGACACCACACTGCGCGATGGCGAGCAGGCGGCTGGCGTTGCTTTTACGCCGGCGGAAAAGTTTGCGATTGCCCAGGCGCTGGTCGCGGCTGGCGTGGGCGAAATCGAAGCCGGCATTCCGGCCATGGGCGGCGAGGAGGCCGAGGCCATCCGCGCCATGCGCACGCTCGATGCGCGTCTGACCGGCTGGGGACGGATGCACGGGGACGATTTGGCCGCTTGCAAAGGCCTGCCGCTGGCGCGCGTCAATTTGTCGATCCCGGCATCGCGTCAGCAGCTCGCCAAAAAATTGGGCAAGGACGGCGACTGGGCTTTGGCGCAAATTCGGCGCTGGGTGCCTGAAGCGCGCGCGCTGGGCTTTGCGGTGACGGTCGGCATGGAAGACGCTTCGCGTGCCGAGGCGGACTTTTTGTGCCAGATCGCGGATGTCGCGGCTGAAGCTGGTGCGGATCGACTGCGCTATGCCGATACCCTCGGCCTGCTTGACCCCTTCGTCACTTTTGAGCGGATTTCCACCTTGCGCGCAGCGACCGATCTCGATCTGGAAATGCACGCGCACGACGATCTTGGCTTGGCTACGGCCAATACGCTGGCGGCGATCCGCGCCGGGGCGACGCACGTCAACACCACGGTCATGGGGCTGGGCGAACGCGCTGGCAATGCAGCACTGGAAGAAATCGCGCTGGCGCTGAAAACACTGACGGGCGATGCAGGGACGGTTCGGCTCAATCGCCTGCCTGCGCTGGCGCAGCGGGTGGCGCGCGCAGCCGGACGCGTGGTCGGCCATCAGCAGCCGGGCGTTGGCGCGGGCGTGTTTCGGCACGAGGCCGGCATCCACGTCGACGGACTTTTGAAAGATCCGGGCAATTACCAAGTGGTCGATCCGGCCTGGTTGGGGCGGCAGCATGAATGGCAGTTGGGCAAGCATTCGGGTAGCCAGTCCATCGTACGTTTTTGTGCCGAACGCGGCTTGGTGCTCGATCGCGACAGCGCGCGCCGCCTGTTGCCGCAATTGCGCGCTTACAGCAGTTTTTACAAACACCCGCCGGCATTCAGCGAGCTTTGCGAATGGTTGGGCGAGACGGTGCAATAAGGGAGAGAGCGATGAACACCGAAAACTGGCAAGAAGGTTTTTCCGAACTTGAAAGCGCCGAGGAATATTGCGATTTCTTTGGCATCGACTTTGACCACGATCTGCTGGCGCGCAATCGGCTGGCGATCTTGCAACGCTTTCATGATCTATTGCCGGCGCACTGGAGCACCTTGGCTTACGCCGAGTTGCGCACGATTTTTGCGCTGGCCTATTCGAGCATGATTGATTCGAGCGCGCGTGAAGCGCAGCTGTTCAAGATCTTCAAGCCGCACATCGTCGGCATTCCGCTCTCGGCCATTGGCGGCCGGCGCAAGGAGGCCACATGCCACTGAAGAGTGAATTCGAGATCGGCGATTCGGTGCGCGTGCTGCGCCCGATCCGCAACGACGGCACGTATCCGGGCATGGCGCGCGGTGACTTGCTGATCCGGCGCGGCAGCGTGGGCGTGGTGCGCGATGTCGGCACTTTTTTGCAGGATCAGATCATCTACGCGGTGCACTTTATCGACGAAGACCGCATCGTGGGTTGTCGGGAAGAAGAGGTGCAGGACGTGGCCATACCGTGGATCGCGCACCGTTTCGACAGTCGCGACAAGGTGCGCGCCACGGTTGATCTGGCGGTCGGCGGTGTGCCGCGCGCCAAGGCGGGCGACATCGGCCAGGTGATGCATGTGCTCAATCAAACCGAACCCGTGCAATACCAAGTGATCTTTTTTGACCGGATTTTGCAGTTGCCTGAGCCCTTTCTGGAGCCGCTTTATGAAGACCTTGCCTTATCTTGAGTTCCAGCTGGCGCAGGCGCGGCATCAGTGCCCCGTGGCCAATCTGGCCGAGCCGCAGCGCCGGGCGATCCGCGCCGAAGCCGAGCGGCAGTGGCGTCTTGAAGAGCAGATTCTGTGTTCGGACGAAGGCCGCGCCTGTGGCCTTGATGCCGGAAGGGTGAATGCGGCGCTGGCGGAAATCCGTGCGCGCTATGCCGATCAGACGGCCTATTTGGCTGACTTGGCCGCCAATGGGCTGGATGAAGCGCTGCTGCGCGCGGCAATCGGGCGCGCCTTGCGGGTGGACGCCGTGCTCGAAGCGGTCGCTGCTGCCGCGCCGGCCGTGAGCATGCAGGATGCGGAAATTTTTTACTGGCAGCATCGGGCGCGTTTCGATCTGCCCGAAACCCGGCAGGCCAGACATATCCTGATTACCGTCAATGAGACGCTGCCCGGCAAAACCCCGGCGGCGGTTCAGGCCGAGATCGCGAGTTTGGCTGGTCGCGTGCGTGAAAATCCGGGCGTTTTTTCGGCGCTGGCCTTGCGGCATTCCGAATGCCCCACGGCTTTGCAAGAGGGTTTGCTGGGCTGGGTGCCGCGAGGACAACTCTATCCGGAACTGGATGCCGCGCTCTTTGCGATGTCGCCCGGCGAGTTGGCCACCGTGGCCTCGCCCTTGGGCTGGCATCTGCTGCGCTGCGACGATATTCGTCCGGCAGGCTCACGAGTCTTTGCCGATGTCGCGCCGCAGCTCGTAAAAAACCTGAGCACCGAGCGCCGGCGCAAAGTCGTCGCCGCCTGGCTGAAGCGTTTGAATAGTCTTGAACAGGTCGCGGCCTAACGCTTGGACTGATCCAGACGCTGTGCGCGATAAATGCCGGTGTGGCCGGAAAACAGATAGCTCAGCACGCAGGCTATCAGGGCATAGAGGCCGACTTCTGCGCCGAAAAGCTCCATGGCCATAAAGGTCGATGCGATCGGTGTGTTGGCCGCGCCGGCAAAAACCGCGACAAAACCCATGCCGGCCAGCAAGGGAATGGGCAAGTCCAGCAAGGGGGCAAGCGCGTTGCCCAAGGTTGCGCCGATATAAAACAGCGGGGTTACTTCGCCGCCTTTGAAGCCACTGCCCAGCGAGAGGACGGTGAAAGCCCACTTGCCGAGAAAATCATAGGCGGGCACGGGATGCTGGAAGGCTTCGACCATGGTGGGGATGCCCAGCCCTAAATAACGATCGACAGGCAGGCTGAAGGCCAACGCTGCGATCAGGACACCGCCCAGCGCCGGACGCAATGGCGCATAAGTGATTGTTTGCTTGAAGCGGGCTGCGAGCGCGTGGGTGGCTTGGGCGAAGAACTTGCCGGTCAGCCCGAACAAGGCGCCAGCGATCAGCATGGCGGTCATGGTCCACATCGAGAGTTGCGGGACAAAGGGGATAAGGTAGTGGTTGTGCTGGATGCCCCAAAACAAGCCGACCTGATCGGCGACGATGGCCGCCACCGTGCATGGCAAGATGGCGTCGTAGCGCAGGCGGCCGATGGCCAGGACTTCCAGCGCAAAAATGGCCCCAGCCAGCGGTGTGCCAAAGACCGAGGCAAAACCCGCGCTGATGCCGGCCATTAAAATAATGCGGCGATCCGCCTGCTTGAGTCGAAATAATCGCGTGACTACATCGGCCAGTGCGCCGCCCATTTGCACCGCAGTGCCTTCCCGGCCGACCGATGCGCCAAATAAATGCGAAATGATCGTTCCGCCTAGCACCAGAGGCGCCATGCGGCGGGGGATCATTTTTTTAGGATCGTGAATCTCGTCGATGATGAGGTTATTGCCGGCTTCCACATTCTGGCCAACGCGCAGATAGAGCCAGCCCACGGCAAATCCAGCCAGCGGCAATAGTCCAATCAGCCACCGGTTTGCATTGCGGGTTTGGGTGGCCCAATCAAGCGCAAACAGAAAGAAAGCGGAAGCCGAGCCTGCAAGCATCGCGACCATGCAGGCGAGTAGTAACCATTTGCCCAGATGGGGCAGTAAGCGCAGCGCTTCGGGGATTCGGATGTTTTGCATGGGGTTTCCAGGTTTTGTTTAAGGCGAATCAATAACCTGGACAGACAAGGCGCACACCTGCATTTCCCGTCTGACCAGGAATCATGCAGGCATCATCAGCCCTAAGGGCGGTTATAAGGAGGAATGCCATCTCCGTAAGGCGCGATTTTAGCCCAAAGCATTGGGCGTGAGCGAGAGGGACTTAACGCTGGCACGATCTTCGCTAGATCTAAAGGCGCAAAGCGGTGGCCGGATCAGGGTGTGCGCGGCTAGAGTCGGCTTGCAAATCCATATTGATCCGGTTTTGATGTGGCACAGATGACGCGATGTCAGACAACACACAATGTTCGCCGGCCTGCCATGACCTATACGTTTTTGTTAAAGCGGTTTATCCAGGGAGAAAATCATGATCCGAACCATCCTGAGCGCCAGTTTGCTGCTGGCCAGTAGTCTGAGCGTGGCGGCTGAAGTCCAGGTGGCCGTTGCCGCCAACTTTGGCGCGCCGATCAAAATCATTGCAGCCGACTTTGCCAAGGAAACCGGGCATCAGCTGGTGATCGCCACGGGCTCGACAGGGGCGTTTATGGCGCAGATCAAAAACGGCGCGCCCTTTGAAATCCTGCTCGCTGCTGATGAGGCCTCGCCACTGCGGCTGGAAAAAGAAGGTTGGGTGGTGGCTGGCAGTCGTGTTACCTATGCACTGGGCAAACTGGCGCTGTGGAGCAGCAAGCCAGGTTTGGTTGATGCCCAAGGCGCGGTGCTGGCGCGCGGGCAGTTCGCTCATCTGGCTTTAGCCAATCCCAAGCTTGCTCCTTATGGCGCAGCGGGGCTTGCTGTGCTGAAACAACGCGGCTTGGCCGATGTGCTGGCCGCGAAACTGGTTCAAGGTGAAAACATCAGTCAGACTTATCAGTTTGTCGCCACTGGCAATGCTGAACTGGGCTTTGTGGCGCTCTCACAAGTCTGGAAGGACGGTAAACAGACTGCGCCGGGTTCATTGTGGCAAGTGCCCGCAGATCTTTACCCCCCTTTGCGTCAAGATGCCGTGCTGCTGACCAAGGGCAAAGATAATCCGGCAGCGATGGCATTTTTGAAATATTTGCAGAGCGAAAAGGGGCGTGCTGAGATCCATTCCTTTGGATATGAAACCCGATGAATTTCACGAGTC
>CAXYUI010000104.1:0-6237 GCA_964291975.1 uncultured Formivibrio sp.
TTGGCCTCGCCTTTTTCGTTGATGACGCGCGTGCGCGCACCCTTTTCCAGAAAAGACTTGCGACCGCGCAATTCAGCGCACGCTTTCTCGTTTTTCTCATAAACCACTTTCTGCTCAACCACAGACGAGGCTGCGGAAGCGGCTTTTCCGGCAACGCCAGAGGCCTTCTGGCTGGCCGCGCCGGTAGCCAGTGAGGAAACCGGGATATCCTTGATATCAAGCACTTGTGATTTCACCGAATTGGAAGGCGGAGGCGTATCGGAATATTGCATCACGCCATTGGCATCTTTCCATTTATAAATTTGCGCTAGCGCCGGCAGCGCGACCACGGCGAAAATGAGGAAGCAGATATTTCTTTTCATGGCGTTCGATCATATCCAAATTACGAGTAATGGAAATTTAGGCTCTTTGCACAACACAAGTCAACTAGACCATCCTCAGCGAGCATGGCAGGGATTAGAATACGCTTTTCTATTTCGCTCGATATTATGATGATTCCTTCCGATATTCGTCAGCTTGCCAAGGATTTAGCTGACGCCAGCGCAGCAGTCATTCGTCCTTATTTTCGCAGTCAGCTTGAAGTCGATGACAAATCGGATGCCAGCCCGGTCACTTGCGCCGATCGCGAGGCCGAAATCGCGATGCGCGCACTGATCGAGAAACGTCGCCCCCAAGACGGAATAATCGGTGAGGAATTCGGTGCGCAAAACGAGGACGCTGAATGGGTTTGGGTATTGGATCCGGTCGATGGCACCAAAGCTTTTATCACCGGACGCCCACTATTTGTCACCCTGATTGGCCTCTTGCATCACGGAGTTCCCGTGTTGGGCATCATCAATCAAGCCATTGCCAATGAACAATGGCTTGGCATTGCTGATGAAGGGTGTTGGTTCAATGGCGAACCCGTTCAGACCAGCCAAATCGAAGATCTCACGCGCGCGCGACTGGGCACGACAGGGCCTCAATACTACAGCGAACCGGGGCTCGCCGCGTTCAATCGCCTGGCCAAGCAAAGCCGTTTCACCGTCTATGGCGGTGATGGTTACCAATTTGGTTTGCTGGCGAATGGCGGGATGGATCTGGTGGTGGAAGAAGGACTCAAGTTGCATGACTTTGCCGCTTTGGCTCCGGTAGTCATCGGTGCAGGCGGCATCATGAGCGATTGGCAAGGAAAGGCCTTGTCCCGCACCAGCGATGGTCGAGTACTCGCCGCGGCAACGCCAGCGCTGCATGCTCACGCCCTGGCGCAACTCGCCTAAGCTCACCCTCTCCTTTGGCCGATGCTAACTTGAAGCAAGTACGGGGCACCAACGCCCCGTTCCGATTGAAACGATTGCCATCCTGCAAATCAATTGCGGCTGGCAATCAATCTGGAGATCGGCCATGAGTACCCCCTCCCGCGCAGAAAAAAACGTCCCCCATTGGCACGCGCTATCCGCCCAAGAAGTCTGTGCGCAACTGGACGTTGACGATAAAAAGGGGCTGGATTGGCCTGAATGCAAATCTCGCCTGATGCGACATGGGCGCAATGCACTCCCTTTGCCCGAAAAACGTAGCCCCTGGCTGCGTTTTGCCATGCAAATCCACAATCCATTGATTTACGTCCTGCTGATCGCGGGTCTGATTACCTTTCTTTTAAAAGACTACATCGATGCCAGTGTGATCTTTGGGGTGGTCGTGATTAACGCCATCATCGGTTTTATTCAGGAAGGTAAAGCAGAAAAAGCGCTGGATGCGGTTCGCGCCATGTTGGCCAGTCATGCCACGGTGTTGCGCGAAGGGGAGCGCCATGAAATTTCGGCCGATGAGCTTATTCCCGGGGACATCGTATTACTGGAATCTGGCGATCGCATTCCGGCTGATCTGCGCTTACTGCGCACCAAAAATTTACGCATCAATGAGGCGCCGTTAACGGGCGAATCGGTTCCCGTAGAAAAAAACGCAGCGCCTGTTGAAGTCGATGCTGCTTTGGCAGATCGCAATTCCATGGCGTACTCAGGCATGTTGGTCAACTATGGCCAGGCCACTGGCGTTGTTGTAGCCACCGGCACACAGACAGAACTTGGCCGGATTGGCGCCTTGGTCAGCGAAGTGACCTCCCTGGCAACGCCCCTCACCCGCCGTCTTGACCAATTTGCGCGCCAAGTCACGGTTGTCATCTTGTTCGTGAGCGTACTCACTTTTGCTTACGGCTATTGGGTCGCAAAGATGCCCACGCTGGATATTTTTCTTGCTGTCGTGGGGCTGGCAGTTGCTGCCATTCCGGAAGGTCTGCCCGCCATTATTACGATCGTACTGGCGATTGGAACACGAGAGATGGCGCGTAATCGCGCCATTATTCGCCGCTTACCCGCAGTCGAATCGCTAGGTTCGGTCACGGTGATTTGCTCAGACAAAACCGGCACTCTGACCAAGAACGAGATGACAGCGGTTCGAGTGATGCTGCCTGGCCGCGAACTTGACGTCAGTGGCGTAGGTTATCCCCCTGATGGGGGCTTTTATGAGGCTGCTCACCCCCTTGCCCATGATGATCCGGCCCTGCTGGCACTGTGCGAATGCGCCCTACTCTGCAACGATGCACGCATCGTGCACGATGCGGAGCGAGGCTGGCTTTTGGTTGGCGACCCGACTGAAGGCGCACTGCGCACACTGGCGCATAAATCAGAAATCGACATTGAGGACACGCTGAAAAATCATCCTCGTATGGATGAAATTCCGTTTGAATCTGAAAACCGCTTTATGGCGACGCTGCATCACGATCATACCGGCCATGTATTCGTGCTTTTGAAAGGCGCACCGGAACGGGTTCTGGATTTTTGTGATCGTCAATGGGGCTCTCATTTGGAGCGAGCCAAGTGGGAAGTACGCATCGCGCAGGCTGCGGCGCAAGGTGAGCGCGTGCTGGCGCTCGCGCGCAGTGCCATGCCAAGGGGCACGACGGCGATCAGCATCGACACCCTACCCCACCATTTTGAACTGATTGGCATGGTCGGGATTATCGATCCGCCACGCATCGAGGCGATTGCTGCGATTGCCGAATGCCAAAATGCCGGCATCTGCGTCAAAATGATTACCGGCGATCACGCGCTGACAGCCACGGCGATCGGCCAGCAATTGGGTTTGCATACAGCCGATGCGCTGACCGGAGAAATCATCGAAACCCTAGACGACACGCAACTGCGTGTCCGCGCGCAAAAAACCGATATCTTTGCGCGCGCCAGTCCTGAACACAAATTGCGTTTGGTTGCGGCGCTGCAAGCTGAGGGGCATTTGGTAGCCATGACGGGCGATGGCGTCAACGATGCGCCCGCACTCAAAGCTGCTGATATTGGCGTCGCCATGGGCGAAAAAGGCACGGATGCCGCACGCGAAGCGGCCGATCTGGTGCTGACCGATGACAATTTCGCCACCATTGCCCACGCGGTACACCAAGGTCGCGTGGTCTACGACAACATCAAAAAATCACTGGTGTTCATATTGCCCACCAATGGCGGTGAGGGGGGGGTGATTTTGTTGGCGATTTTGGCGGGTCTGGCGATGCCCGTCACGGCCGGGCAAATTCTTTGGGTCAATATGATCAGTGCGATCACGCTGGCATTGGCGTTGGCCTTTGAACCTGCCGAGGCGGGCATCATGAATGTTCCGCCACGCCCGCCGCAAGAATCACTGGTCACTCGAATTTTTGCCTGGCGGATTCTCTTTGTGATTTTGCTGATGATTGCCACGACATTCTTGGCATATCTGTGGGCGCTTGCGCATTCAGATTCCATTGCCTTTGCGCGTACTGCAGCGGTGAACATGCTGGTGGTCGGGGAGATTGTTTATCTCTTTAACGTGCGGCATTTCACCGCATCCTCGCTCAATCTAAGCGCCCTGCGCGAAAATCGCGTCGCAATCTGGGTGGTTGGCATTCTTGCCCTTTTCCAATTGCTGTTTACCTATGCCCCGCCCATGCAGAAAATCTTTCTCTCTACCGGGCTCGACCTGGCCGCTTGGAGCATCATTTTCGCACTGGGCATTTTGCTGTTTCTGGCCGTTGAAATTGAAAAAGCCGTGTGGCGCGCCTTCAAGATCAATCGGATGTAAGCGGCGGATATTTCTGCGCGTTCTTCACGATCTTGGCCTGCATCGCCGCATCCAGATCGACGCCGGTGACATCAGCAAGCCGCAAAAGATAGAGCAGCACATCGGCCATTTCTTCTTCCACAGCCTGACGCTGAGCCGGATCATCGAGCAAACCGGCTGATTCATCGGGCGTGAGCCACTGAAAGTGCTCCACGAGCTCGGCCATTTCAACCGACATCGCCATCACCAAATTTTTAGGCGTGTGATAGCGCTCCCAATCGCGCTCCGCCGCAAAAGCGCGCAGGCGCTCGCACCAAGCTTGCTGATCGATCACGCCCACTCCTTGAGCTTGATCGGGGTAATGGTCAGCGTCTCTCGTTCATCACCAAACCAGATTTGCTCATCTTCCAAAGTGGCTTGCAAACGCATAGAGCGCCCGGCCAGTTTAGCCAGTGCCTGACTCTGCTCTTGCGGGATCTGGATGATCGCCAAGTTCTGCAAGCCATGCACTTTTCCCGCCAAACCCTGCCACCAGATCTCGGTCGCCTTGCCGTGATAGGCATAGATCGCCACCTTCTCAGCACGGCTGCAGGCGCGGCGCAGACGCTTTTCGTCGGGCATGCCCAGTTCCACCCAAAGCTCGACTGCGTCAGTCAGGTCTTTTTGCCAGAGATCCGGTTCGTCGGTTTCCGACAGCCCCTTGGTAAAGGTCAGCGTCTCGCTCGCGTGCAGCGCAAAAGCCAAGAGACGCACCATCAAGCGCTCGTCATTTTCTGACGGATGCTGCGCCACGGTCAGCGCATGGGTCGCGTAGTAGTGCCGGTTCAGATCGGAAATCTGCAATTCAGCTTTATAAACAGTGGCTTTGAGCGCCATTTTTACTCCGGTAAAGAAACGCCCAGTTCGCGGGCAAGGTGGGCAAGCTGGTTCTTGAGCGTGGCGACTTCGGCTTCCAGCTCTTCCACGCGGGTTTTGAGCGCCGGATCAGCCGCTGCGACAGCGGAACCCGCCGCAAACTGCGACAGATCGACTTCGCCCGAAAGCAGATGCATCCAGCGATTTTCGCGCGCGCCGGGCTGACGCGGCAATTCAATAACCAAGGCCCCGGCGCTGCGCTCGGAGAGTTCAGCCAGAAAGGCTTCCAGCGCCGAAATATCGGCAAACTTGTGCAAGCGTTCGCAGTTGGTGCGCAGCTCGGCCGCCGTTTGCGGGCCGCGCAGCATCAGCGCGGTCAGGATCGCGGACGACTGCGTCGGAATCTGCAGCACGCGTTCAAGGTTGTGCGCATACCGCGCCACGCGGCTGCCGCTCTGTTCGATGATCAGGCTGTGTTCGCGCAGGTCGTTGAGCGCAGCGAGCACGTCGGATTCGGTCAGTTCCAGCACCGGATCGCGGCTGGTTTTCTGGTTGCAGCCTGACAGCAGGCTATTGAGCGTCATCGGATAGCTGTCCGGCACGGTGCGCTGTTTTTCGCACAGCACGCCGAGCACGCGGGTTTCGTTGAGGCTGAGAATCATGGCTCACTCCTTGGCAAGGCCGCCATTATGCAGGCTCAAGGCGATTTACGTCTTGCCGGACTTGCAGAAGCGCAGAGCCAGCGCCATTTGCCAAAAATTGATTCCCCAAAACCTGCCATGCCGACCGTCGACCTCATCACCCCCTCCTACCGCCGCAGCGCGCTGCTGCCGCAATTTTTCGCTGCGCTCGCGGCGCAGACCTTCAGGGATTTTCGCCTGATTCTGGTCAACGACGATCCGGCGCAATCGCTGGCGGGGCTGGTGGAGGATTGGCGCGACCGGCTCGATATCCTGCTCTTGGAGCCGGGCGTCAACCAGCGTGCTGCTGCGGCGCGCAACGCGGGTCTGAAGCAAGCCACCGCGCCCTATATCGCACTGTGCGACGACGATGACCTGTGGCTGCCGCAGCATCTGGAAAAAACAGTTGGATTACTGGAGTCGGGCACGGCCGACTTTGTCTATGCGGCCTGCGATCTGGTGCTCACCGAGCACAGCCAAAACAGCCGGCGCGAGATTGAGCGGCAACGCTTTGCCTTTGCGCCAGACGTCGAATTCTTGCGGTGCTGGAATCTGATGCCGATCAGCGGTGTCGTCTACCGGCGCGAGCTACACGATGAGCTGGGTGACTTTGATACGGGCATCGCCCACTACGCCG
>CAXYUI010000105.1:0-6228 GCA_964291975.1 uncultured Formivibrio sp.
GGTGGTGCCGATGATCATGTTCACACCGTACTCACGGCATTTGGCCATGTGGATCAGCGTGCCTTCCGGACGGGTAAAGTCGATCAGCACATGCGCGCCCTTGAGGGCAGCCAGATCATCAGTGATCTTCACGCCACAATCGCGCCCCAGAAAAGCGCCCGCGTCCTGGCCAATGGCACCGCTGCCGGCGCGGTCGAGCGCGGTATGCAATTCACAGCCTTCAGCACCCAGAACGGCTTCGATCAGCATGCGACCCATGCGGCCGGTGCTGCCAGCAATGGCAATCTTGATAGTCATATCGGAACTCCGGAATTATTTGGAAGCAGGCGTGCTGGCCGCATCAGGATTGACGCGCGCCGGCAGGGTTTCACCGCCAAAGCGTTTGAGCACATCGCCTTCAAAATGCACAGTGAAGACTTTGCGATCTTTCAGAACGCCAGCACGCGCATCGCTGTACACGTAATCCCAGCGATCGGCATGAAATGGATCGGTGAGCAGCGGCGTACCCAGCACAAAACGCACTTGCGCGCGCGTCATGCCGACCTTGAGTTTTTCGATCTGGTCGGCGGTAATCCCATTGCCCTGCGGGATGTCCAGCTTGTAAGGGGAGACAAATTGCGGAAAGCTGCATGCGCCGGTCAACACGGCAACGGTCAGCAGGGCGGCAAGCAAAACTGGTTTCATCTGGGACTGTCTTCCCCGTCAGCGCAGGTGCGTGGCATTGATAAAGGCTATATGATAACCCGGATTGGAACGGCGCTACAGCCGCCGAAAATAGCGAGCAAAAAATGAGCAAAGCCAGCGAACTCAAGGAAATGGGCCTGAAGGCCACCGGCCCGCGCCTGCGCATCCTCAACCTGTTTGAAACCTGTGGCCAGCGCCATCTGACCGCCGAAGACGTTTACCGGCTGCTGATTGCTGACAAGATCGATATCGGCCTGGCGACCGTTTACCGCGTACTGACCCAGTTCGAACAAGCCGGCATCTTGATTCGCCATCACTTCGAATCGGGCAAGGCCGTTTTTGAATTGAATCAGGGTACGCACCACGATCACTTGGTCTGCGTGCAATGCGGCGACGTGGTCGAATTCTACGATCCGGCGCTGGGGCGCCGTCAGAATGCCATCGCCGAACAGCACGGCTTTGAAATTCAGGAACACGAACTGTATCTGTACGGCATCTGCAACACCTGCCGCAAGGCGAGTTAAACCCGCAGTCTGGCATGATCCCCTGGCTTGATCGCTCCCTTCAATTTCCCCCTTCCGATACCGCGCTGACCGAACCCAACGGCCTGATCGCGGCCGGTGGCGATCTCTCGGTTCAGCGCCTGCTCGCCGCCTACCATCGCGGCATTTTTCCCTGGTATTCGCCTGACGAGCCCATTCTGTGGTGGAGTCCCAATCCGCGCATGGTGCTGTTCCCGACTGAGCTGCATGTGCCGCGCTCACTCGCCAAGGCGCTGCGCAACCGCGAATACACCGTGCGTTTTGACACTGCGTTTGTCGAAGTCATGACCGAATGCGCCGCGCCGCGCGCCGGTCAGAATGGCAGCTGGATCGGCTCGGACATCATCGACGCCTATTGCGAACTGAATGCGCTGGGGTTCGCGCACTCGATTGAAACCTGGATCGATGGCAGGCTTGTCGGCGGCTTGTACGGCGTGGCCATTGGCCGGGTGTTCTTTGGCGAATCCATGTTCGCCCGCGTGCCCGATGCTTCCAAAATTGCCTTTGTTCATCTGGTTCAGCAATTGCAGTTGGCTGGCTATCAATTGATCGACTGCCAGATGAAAACGCATCACTTAAGCCGTTTCGGCGGCCGTGAAATCCCGCGCGCCGATTTTCTGCGCCATCTGGAACAGCATCTCCACCACGCCGCTGCGCCCGATCTGTGGCTGCGCGAACTTACGCCACGGGATTACCGCAATGACTGACGCCCTGCGCCGCCACCATGTGCAGTTCTACACCACGGCCACTTATCCTTGCAGCTACCTGCCCGCCCATTCGGCGCGCTCGCAAGTCGCTGCGCCTTCCGAACTCATCAACGGCCCGCTCTACAGCCAGCTGGTGCAACACGGCTTCCGGCGCAGCGGCCAGTTCATCTATCGCCCGCATTGCGATGAGTGCGCCGCCTGCATCCCGGTGCGCATCCCGGTTCAAGCCTTCACGCCCAACCGCAGCCAGCGCCGCACCGGCAAACGCCTCAATCATCTGCAAATCCGTCTGCTGCCCCTTTGTTATGAAGAAGCGCACTTCCAGCTCTACCAGCGCTACCAGCAAATGCGCCACGCTGGCGGCGGCATGGACGAAGACGATCGCGCGCAGTACGAAGGATTCATCCTGAAAAGCCACGTTGACAGTTTTCTGGTGGAATTCAGCGATGCCGATGGGGAAGTGCGCATGGTCAGCCTGATCGACCAGCTCAGCGATGGCATTTCGGCCGTGTACACCTTTTTTGATCCTGAACCCGCGCAGGCCGGCTATGGCGTTTTTAACGTGCTCTGGCAAATCGAATTCGCCCGCGCGCTCGGCCTGCCTTACGTTTACCTCGGCTACTGGGTCGAGCAGTGTCGAAAAATGGCTTACAAAACGGGGTATCGACCGATCGAAGCTTTGATCGACGGGCAGTGGCAGGCGCTTTCGACGTCGACGCAAGACTAAAATTCCGCATCGCAACACAAAAAGTAGTCAGTTACACAAGACCACTCACAAAACAGGCTGTTTTGTTGTCCAGAAGAACATCACCATCTTGTAATACAAGGATTTTATAAAACAGGTAGAAAAACCAACACCTGTAACTCACCGATCAACAATGTAGCTGCACTACAAAAATAAAAACATTATTTCAGTTTCATTACTACAAAAAGCGACTTTTTTACCTTGTTCAGACAGGCCGTCCTCCCTACCATGGGAACCGTCAGCAAGTGATACCCACCCGCTGACATGAAAAGCGGGCCAACCCGGCCCGCCAACCCAACAAGGAGAAACAAAATGTCTGCTTATGAATTTCTGTCCCCGGAAAGCTTTGTGGCCAAGAGCCTGCTCGATGGCAGCCTGATCGAAGACTTGTCGTTTGAAAAAACCGCATCCAGCAAGAACGTGTTTGGCAAACTCAGCAAGAACATCGCGGCGCTGGCTCGTATCTCGCATCGCAATGCCAACGCAGGCGCCCCGTTCGCAGCGCACTACGCCGCTTAATTAGACGGCCTGCCGCTCCCCGAACTCAGGGTTGAGTGCCGACAAGCCCGCTTGTCGCCAAGTTGTACCATCTCCGCCAGCCCAGACGGGGCTGATCGCGGAGAGCGGTTCATCCGGATAAAGCCGTTTTATCCTGGCAAAACACTTAGAACACCCCCGGTTACCGCACTTTTCCCCGAAAATCCGGACTCGCGCATCCACACGCCGCCCCAGCCGCCAGACACGGAAATAAATTCCGAATCACTGAGCCGTTTGAATCTTGCGCCAACAACGCCTAGTATTGTGCCCGTTCCGAAACAGCGATCGACTTCCAATGACTGAAACTGCAAGCAATTCCTCCATCCCGCAAACCGCACGCAGCGTACTGAAACAGCTGCAACACGACTTCCAAGTCATTCGTGACTGCCAGCCGCTGGCGATCGGGATCGACAAGCAGGTGATCGCGCAACAACCCGAAATCAGCCGCAAACTGCTGCGCAGCGCCTTGGGCATGCACACTAAATCAACGGCTTACCTGAAGAACCTGCAAAACGCGAAAGAGCGTTTCAATCTGGATGGCAGCGTATTTGGGGAAGTCAGCGAAGAACAGCGCAAACTGGCCGCGCAAACCTTGCGCGAATTCTTCAAGAAGCAGGCTGATGCCCGCAAAGCGCGTGAAGCCGCTGCCGCAGAAGAAGAAGCCGCACGCCAGCGCGCTGAAAAAATTAACCAGCTGGCCGAAAAGTTCGGCCGCAAGTAATCCGTCCAATCAAAAAAATCCCTGCATCACGGCAGGGATTTTTTTCGTTTAGCGGCTCAGATAACTCAAAATCTCGCCCATCAAGGCATTCACCCCGGCGTAATGCGCGGCCGGCGCGGACTGCAAATCAGCGGCCGACTGAACGTAGCTCGCCGGAATCAGCTCATCACCACAATGCTGGATCATTGCGGCCGCGCTTTGCGGCGTCGTTTCCAGGTGAAATTGCAGGCCAATCACGCGCGCGCCGATCTGGAAAGCCTGATTCGGATTGACCGCGCTGCCTGCGAGCCGCACCGCGCCTGCGGGCAGATCGAAGGTTTCCCCGTGCCAGTGAAAAACGGTCGCTTCTTGCGGAAAACGGAATGCGCCGTTTTGTGGCTCGGCCGCAAAAATCGGGAACCAGCCGATTTCTTTTTGCGGACCCGGATAGACGCGCGCGCCCTGTGCGCTGGATATCAGTTGCGCGCCCAGACAGATGCCCAGCACCGCTTTGCCTGCCGCGATGGCCTCAGAGACAAAACGCTTTTCCGCCACCAGCCACGGCAAATCGGTTTCATCGTTCACGCTCATCGGCCCACCCAGAGCGATCACCAAGTCGATGTCAGCCAGATCCGGCAAGCTTGGCTCTTCATAAAAGCGGGTATACGAGATGACCGCGCCGCGCGCGGCGAGCCAGTCTTCGATGCTGCCCAAACCTTCAAAAGCCACATGCTGCAAAACGTGTACGCGCATTTCTGTCCTCCTGAGATGTCGTGAGCCTGCCGCAAGACGCCCTACCCTGCAATTTTAAAATTCACCGCGCCGCGCCTGCGCGCATCTGCGTTATGCTCGCCGCAAAACCTTGCCGGATTTCACCATGAGTACCGATTACCTCGAACGCATCCTCAACGCCCAGGTCTACGATGTGGCCATCGAAACGCCACTGGAACTCGCCGGCAATCTGTCGCGCCGACTCGGCAGCCGGATTTTGCTCAAGCGCGAGGATTTGCAGCCGGTGTTCTCGTTCAAGTTGCGCGGCGCGGCCAACAAGATGGCGCATCTTTCCCCGGAGCAGCTGGCGCGCGGCGTGATCTGCGCTTCGGCCGGCAACCATGCGCAGGGCGTGGCGCTGGTCGCGCAGAAAATGGGCGTGCGCGCGGTGATCGTGATGCCGCAGACGACGCCGGCGATCAAGGTCGATGCCGTGCGTGCGCGCGGCGGCGAAGTCGTGCTGGCGGGCGAATCGTTCGACGAGGCTTACACCCATGCGCGTGAGCTGGAAGAGCGTGAAGGCTTGAGTTTTGTTCATCCTTACGACGATCCGGACGTGATCGCCGGGCAAGGTACGATCGCGATGGAGATCTTGCGCCAGCACGCCAAGCCGATTGACGCGGTATTTTGCGCCGTCGGCGGCGGCGGGCTGATCGCTGGCGTCGCGGCCTATATCAAGCGCCTGCGCCCGCAAACCCGCATCATCGGCGTCGAAGCAGCGGATGCGCCGACGCTGACCACCTCTCTGCAAAAAGGCGAGCGCACGCGTCTGGCGACAGTCGGCCTGTTTGCCGACGGCGCTGCGGTCAAACTGATTGGCGAGGAAACCTTTCGCCTAGCGCAGCTCTATGTCGACGAAACGATTCTGGTCGACACCGACGCGATCTGCGCCGCAATCAAGGATGTGTTCGAAGATACGCGCTCGATTCTGGAACCGGCTGGCGCGCTCTCGGTCGCGGGCGCCAAGGCTTGGCTGGCGCGCGAGGGGCGGCGCGAGCAAACGGTCGTTGCGGTCACCAGCGGCGCGAACATGAACTTCGACCGCCTGCGCTTTGTCGCCGAGCGCGCCGAAGTGGGTGAACAGCGCGAAGCCGTGCTGGCCGTCACCATCCCGGAAGAGCCCGGCAGCTTCCGCCGTTTTTGCGGCCTTTTGGGCACGCGCAATGTCACCGAATTCAATTACCGCTTTGATCGCGCGAGCGAAGCACATGTGTTTGTCGGCATCGCCACACGCGACCGCGCCGAGGGGCGTGGGCTGGTCGGCGATTTGCAAGCAGCAGGTCTGCCCACGCTCGATCTGACCGATGACGAACTCGCCAAGGATCATTTGCGTTACATGGTCGGCGGCCATGCGCCCAAAATTGGCGACGAGCGCATCTTCCGCTTTGTCTTCCCCGAGCGCCCGGGCGCTTTGCTGCGCTTTCTGGAAACGCTGGGTTCAAGCTGGAATATCAGCCTCTTTCATTTCCGCAATCACGGTGCGGACAGCGGGCGGGTGCTGGTGGGCATGCAAGTGCCCCCAGCCGAGAGCGCAGCGTTTGC
>CAXYUI010000106.1:0-6210 GCA_964291975.1 uncultured Formivibrio sp.
GGTCGGCGTTTGGTTCGAAAGTCAGCGCGACCGAGTTGATGCAGTAGCGCTCGCCGGTCGGCTCCGGCCCGTCGGGGAAGACATGGCCCAGATGCGCCTCGCACGCGGCACAGCGCACTTCGACGCGGATCATGCCGTGGCTGACGTCGCGTCGGCGTTCGATGCTGCCGGGAACGGCTTCCTGCCAGAAACTCGGCCAGCCGCAACCGGCGTCGAACTGGGTTGTGGAATTGAACAGCAGCGCGCCGCAGCAGACGCAGTGATAGTGGCCGCTGGCGGTGTTGCGGTAAAACGCGCCGGAAAAGGGCGGTTCGGTGCCGGCGAGCCGGGTCACGCGGAAGGCTTCCGGGCTCAGTGCCTGCTGCCATTCTTCCAGCGTCTTTTTCATCTCAGACCGTCCAGTTCACCACGCCCGAATAGGCGGTGACGAGCACGATAATCCCGAAAGCGATCCGATACCAGGCGAAGGCGAAGAAGGTGTGGGTCGCAATGAATTTGAGCAGCGCGCGGATGGCGACAAAGGCGCTGATGAACGACACGACAAAGCCGACCGCAAAGATGCCGATGTCTTCAACTGAAAGGATGTCCCGCACTTTCCACAGGCTGTAAAGCGAAGCGGCCGACAGCGTCGGAATCGCCAGAAAGAAGGAAAACTCGGTCGCCGCCTTGCGCGAAAGACCCAGAAACAGGCCGCCGATGATGGTCGCACCCGAACGCGAAGTGCCCGGAATCATCGCCAGACACTGGCAGAAACCCACCTTGATCGCATCCTTGAGACTCATGTCATCGACGGTTTCGACGTGTTCGCTGTGCTGGCGCTTTTCTGCCCACAGAATGATCAGGCCGCCGATGATGAAGGCCAGCGCCACCGGAACCGGCTTGAACAGCAATTCTTTAATGTGGCTGCCAAAGAGCTTGCCAAGGATCGCCGCCGGAATAAAGGCCGCGATCACGCCAACCAGCAGATTGCGCGCTTTGCCCGGCGCGCGCGCTTCGATCGCCGTGGTGGCGATCTTGTGACGGTATTCCCAGATCACCGCGAGCATGGCGCCGAGCTGGATGAACACATCAAAAGCTTCGCTTTTTTCCTTGTCGAGGAAATTGAGCAGATCGCCGGTCAGGATCAAGTGGCCGGTGCTGGAAATCGGCAGAAATTCGGTCAGGCCTTCAACCAGACCCATGATGATGGCTTTAAGAAGCAGAAGCAGATCCATGCCGCAATCTTTCAAATCGGAATGGCCGCGATTATACGCACGGCGCAGATCCTGCCGCAGCGCGGCAAAAAAAAATTTGGTGGTAGGGAAACTTTCTCGCGCTGGTCGGGTCAGTTGTATTCGTGTGGCCGCAAGGCCGCGCGCTGCAAGAGCAGTTTCTGCATCTTGTTCATCACCTCCCTGACTTGGGGCACCCTTCGTGGGTGCCCATTTTTTTGTCTGGCGATCCAGACAAAGAACAAAGCGGGGATTGGATTAATTTATCATTTAAAAACAAGCCATTAAGCAAAAAAAATCACTCTGGATTTTTTTTATGGTGTCGCAACAAAGCTTCGACAGCCTGACGCAAACCCGGGTCAGACACTTGACTCGCCAGCTCGGAAAACGCATCCATTGCGTGATCTGTCATTCGCAAGTTCTTGGGCGGATTGGGTTTTTCGGTTTGCAGCGCAACTTGCACGCGCGGGCGGATTGCGCTAGCGTGCAAACCGTAAGCTTGCAAGTTTGTCAGGATTGTAGGCGCGGCCAAGCGCAGTCGATTCGCCGCTGCGCTGTTGCTCACCCCCACCAACAAGGTAAATCCTGACCAACTCGCACTGATGCAATACGGGGCAAGTTCCGGGGGTACTGACTTGCGAACATCCCGCAACAGGCGGTTCATTTCTTCGACACGGTCGATCAGGCGGTTCAGTCGCGCATCGCGGCCGGTATAAGTACGCATGGGGCTTGGGCTGCCAAAGGAGTAAGTGGTGAATATTATTGTGGTTTCCAATCGGCTGGCAAAGGCAGTGACGCTCGGTCCGCGCGAAATCGCTCTGTTGGCCTTGTCCGCGCTGATCGGCGTGGGGACTTTGTCGTTCGCTTTGGGTGGCTGGCTCGCCCCAAGCCAACCTCGCAGCGGCTGGACACTGCTTCCTGGCAGTCAGGCCAGACAAGCGCAAATCGATGCGCTGGCTCGTCAACTGGGCGAACTGCAAGCCAAGCTGATCCGCATGGACGGTCTGGTTGAACGCGTCGGCAAAGAATCGGGCATCGATGTTGCGCCCTATTTATCAGCAGAACCCGCGCCACGCGGGGGGCTGGATGTCTCGTCCTCGCCACTTTCCTATCAGGGTTTATTGCGCGAACTCGCCGTTACCGAAAGCCGCATGAGCAGCCTGCATGATCGTCTGGCACTGGCCAATACCGCGATCAGTCAGGAAAGCAGCGTCAAACTTTCTTTTGTGAATCCGTTACCTGATGCGCAACGCTCGTCCGAATACGGTTGGCGACTCGATCCCTTTTCCGGCCGGCAGGTTTTTCATGAAGGATTGGACATGATCGGCCCGATGGGCTCGCCGATTCGGGCTGCAGCCGACGGCAAGGTCATCTATGCGGCTTACCATTTCCAGTATGGTAATATGCTCGACCTCGACCACGGCAACGGCTTGATGACCCGTTATGCCCATACGCAAAGCCTGAATGTAAAGGCTGGCGATGTGGTCAAAGCCGGACAATTGATTGCACTCTTGGGTAATACCGGTCGATCCTCCGGCCCGCATCTGCATTTCGAATTGCGTTACAAGGGCGTACCCCAAAACCCGTTAAGGTTTGTGGCTACTCGCCCGGCAGTGGTGAATACCGCCCGGAATGACACCAGATAAGCTGGCGCCAGCCCCGGACCAGATAGCCACGGCGGATAGTTTTATCCGCCGTTGTTTTTGCTGAATACCGCCCGTTTCGGGCCTCATGCTGGTAAAGAAGATGATTGCCAATTTGCTGAAAAAAGTTTTTGGAAGCCGCAACGACCGCCTGCTCAAACAGTTTGGGGTGATCGTCAAACAGATCAATGCGCTGGAACCGTCCATTCAGAAATTGAGCGACGATGAATTGCGTGGCAAAACGCAGGAATTTCGCGATCGTCTCGCGGCCGGCGCCACGCTGGACGAACTCCTGCCTGAAGCCTTTGCCGTCTGCCGTGAAGGTTCGATCCGCGCGCTGGGCATGCGTCACTTTGATGTGCAGCTGATCGGCGGCCTGGCGCTGCATCAAGGCAAGATCGCCGAAATGCGCACCGGCGAAGGCAAGACGCTGGTCGCTACCCTGCCCGCTTACCTGAACGCGCTCACCGGCAAGGGCGTGCACGTCATCACGGTGAACGATTACCTCGCTCAGCGCGACTGCGGCACCATGAGCCGGCTGTTCAGCTTCCTGGGCCTTTCTTGCGGCGTGATCCTCGGCCAAGGCCAGCAAGAGCAGGAAGACAAGATCGCGGCTTACCGTTGCGATATCACCTACGGCACCAATAACGAATTCGGTTTTGATTACCTGCGCGACAATATGGTCTTCCGCCCGGAAGAGCGCGCCCAGCGTGGTCTGGCCTTTGCGATTGTCGATGAAGTCGACTCGATCCTGATCGACGAAGCGCGCACGCCGCTGATTATTTCTGGCCCGGCCGACGACAATACCGATCTTTACCTGAAAATGAACGCGATCCCGCCGCAGCTCAAGCGTCAGGAAACCGAAGAAGGCGAAGGCGATTACTGGGTTGATGAAAAATCCAACCAAGTTTTGCTGTCCGAAGCGGGTCACGAACGCGTTGAGCAAATCCTGGCGCAGATGGGGCTGATCGCCGAGGGCGATAGCCTGTATGGCGCAGCCAATATCGCGCTGATTCACCATCTGTATGCCGCGCTGAAAGCGCACACCCTATTCCTGCGCGACCAGCATTATGTGGTTCTGGACGGCGAAATCATCATTGTGGATGAATTCACCGGCCGTCTGATGGCCGGCCGTCGCTGGTCCGAAGGCCTGCATCAAGCCGTCGAAGCCAAGGAAGGCGTCGAGATCAATCAGGAAAACCAGACGCTGGCCACGATCACGCTGCAGAACTACTTCCGTATGTACGGCAAGCTTTCCGGCATGACCGGCACGGCCGATACCGAAGCCTATGAATTCCAGCAGATTTACAACCTGGAAACGGTCATCATCCCGACCAATCGCCCGATGGTGCGTCAGGACAAGCACGACCAGATCTACAAAACGGCGAACGAGAAATACAAAGCCATCATCGCCGACATCACAGATTGCCAGAGTCGTGGTCAGCCGGTATTGGTGGGCACGACCTCGATCGAACAATCCGAACTGCTGTCGCATCTGCTCGACGAAGCCAAGCTCGCGCACAACGTGCTCAACGCCAAGCAGCACGCCCGTGAAGCCGAGATCGTGGTGCAAGCAGGCGCGCCGGGCATGATTACGATCGCCACCAATATGGCTGGCCGCGGCACCGACATCGTGCTCGGCGGCAACGTTGAGCCGCAAATCCGCGCGATCGAAGCCGACGAGAGCCTCGATGAAGTCACTCGCCGCAGCAAAATCGACGCGCTGAAAGCCGAGTGGAACAAGCTGCACGAGCAAGTGGTCGCTGCCGGCGGTCTGCATATCATCGGCACTGAACGCCACGAATCGCGCCGGATCGACAACCAGTTGCGCGGCCGTTCCGGTCGTCAGGGCGACCCGGGTTCCAGCCGCTTCTACCTGAGCTTGGAAGACCCGCTGCTGCGCATTTTCGCCGGCGATCGCGTGGCCTTCATCATGGACAAACTGAAGCTGCCGGAAGGCGAAGCCATCGAAGCGCCGATCGTCAATCGCGCCATCGAATCGGCGCAGCGCAAGGTAGAAGGTCGCAACTTCGACATCCGCAAGCAACTGCTCGAATACGATGACGTGGCCAACGAACAGCGCCGCGCCATCTATGCCCAGCGCAACGAACTGGTCGACGCCGAAATCATCACCGAAACAATTTCGGCGATGCGCGATGGTCTGATTGCCGATCTGGTCGATCAAGCCATGCCGGCAGGCACCCTGGAAGAACAGTGGGATTTGGCGGGTCTTGAACGCTCGCTCGCCGAAATGGGCATCGCCGCGCCGGTGGCCGATTGGCTCAAAACCGACGCGACATTGGATGCTGACACGATCAAAGATCGAGTACAGGAACAAGCCGCTGCGCAATATGAAGCCAAGCTCACCGAAGCGCAGCCGGAAGTCTTCCACCAGTTCGAACGCGCGGTGTTCCTGCAGCACCTTGACCAACACTGGCGTGAACACCTCACGCTGCTGGATCATCTGCGTCAGGGCATTCATTTGCGCGGTTATGCGCAGAAGAATCCGAAGCAGGAATACAAGCGCGAATCGTTCGAACTTTTCGCTCAACTGCTGGATCGGATCAAGCGCGATGTCGTGATGATCCTCATGAACGTGCAAGTGCGCTCACAAGAAGATGTGGACGCCATCCAGCCGCAAGAGTTTGATGCCGATGCGATGCAATACCATCACAACGACGTCGAAGCGGCCAAAGCCACTGGCGACGAAAGTGCGATTGCCGCTGCCCAGCAAGAAGCCGCTGCAGAAAAAGCCCGCAACGATGCCATCTTCTCAGGGATTGGTCGCAACGACCCCTGCCCTTGTGGTTCGGGCAAGAAGTTCAAGCAATGCCACGGCGCGGTTGCCTAAGTAAAAAACCATACAAACAGGAGCTGCGGCTCCTGTTTCTTTTGGCAGACACCGCCATTGCCTTGATTGACACCCCAAAAACGAATCGTTAGCCTTGGCATTCTTGGGCCGATAGCTCAGCTGGGAGAGCGCTGCGTTCGCAATGCAGAGGTCGTGAGTTCGATCCTCATTCGGTCCACCAGTCACATCAAGGGGTTGCCTAGGCAGCCCCTTCTGTTTTTTGGGGAAGTTCAGGGGCGCTCAGCCTATGGATGCATCCCGGCCATAAGAATCGCACACCCGCTATGGCCGTTTGCCGTCGAAAAATCACTAGGTTCGGCATGCTCACGCAGCCAGTCAGACGGAATGAGTTGGTGCGAGCACCCCAAAACATTCAAGGGCGTAAATCGCAATCGGGGGAGTCTGCGCCGCGATGGCGCACAGTAATCTGGAAACGCCTTCGGCGTTTCAGGCTGCTGACAAAGTCGATTGCATGCATTTTCAAGCCCTCGGCAAAGCCGAGGTC
>CAXYUI010000107.1:0-6194 GCA_964291975.1 uncultured Formivibrio sp.
CCTTTGTATCGTCCTCCCAGAAGAAGGCGGAAGCCTTGCCTTCCGGGCAGGCGAAATCAGCTACTCGCTTCGCTGTGAAGTTCACGCGGTGATTGTTTGCCATGTTGTCTCTCTTTGCCTGCTGGCTACCTACTAGAAGTTCCAGTAGGCAAATAGTAGGCAGATTATAGGCATTTTTGGGAATGGTTTGGAATCTTCAAAAATGAAGTTTCTGCCATAAATCTAGTATTTATGCGGGTTTTGGCGGTTTTTGTGAGTGTCGATCAATAGTGGGAAATGTAAACATTTCAGGATTGTGATTCCTGTCGTCGTGGGTTCGAGTCCCATCATCCACCCCAATCTTCAAGCAAAAAGCCCAGCCTTTCGGTTGGGCTTTTTGTTTTCTGGTCTGGCAGATTTGTCGCCTTATAGAAAAGCCCACACAGGTCGGTTGTGCGGCTTCCCTCAGATAAATGTGACCTTCTTTCTTGGCTCTCTCCAAAAACGGGGCAGGGCGCAAGTCTCCATTTGGGCGAGAAGCCCCCGCCCGCAAGCGGGCGAGGATGGATTGGCGCTTAATTAGGACGGTCTTTGCGCGGGGCTTTGTCGGTTTAGAGCAGACTTTCCCGAGCCTGCCGAGTTGCGTCCAGCATATTGGCTAGCGCCGCTTTGGTTTCAATCCAGCTTCGCGTTTTGAGTCCGCAGTCCGGATTGATCCAAAGCCGATCGGCAGGGATGACTTCGGTGGCTTTTTGAATGAGTCGCCGCATTTCCTCGATTGCTGGTACGCGGGGGCTGTGGATGTCGTACACGCCGGGGCCGATTTCGTTGGGATAGGCAAATTCACCAAACCCTTCCAGTAATTCCATGTCAGACCGGCTGGTTTCGATGGTGATGACATCGGCGTCCATCGCGGCGATTTCCGGCAAGATATCGTTGAATTCCGAATAGCACATATGCGTGTGGATTTGCGTGTCATCGGCCACGCCAGAGGCGGAAATCCGGAACGCTTCGGTAGCCCAATCCAAATAATTTGCCCAGTCTTTGCGTTGAAGCGGCAAGCCTTCGCGAAATGCCGGTTCGTCGATCTGGATGATGCCAATGCCCGCGCTTTCCAGATCGACCACTTCATCGCGAATGGCCAGCGCGAGCTGGCGACAGGTTTCGCGGCGCGGCTGATCATCACGCACGAAAGACCACTGCAACATCGTGACCGGACCGGTCAACATGCCCTTCATGGGCCGCGTCGTCAGGCTTTGCGCAAAACGGCTCCAGGCTACGGTCATTGGCTGCGGGCGGCTGACATCACCGAACAGGAGCGGCGGTTTGACGCAGCGGCTGCCATAACTTTGCACCCAGCCATATTCGGTAAAAGCAAAGCCGGCGAGTTGTTCCCCAAAGTACTCCACCATGTCATTGCGCTCGGCCTCGCCGTGAACCAGGACATCAAGACCCAAATTTTCCTGGATTTGCACGGCCTCGCGAATCGCGGCCTGCATCACGGCGTGGTAGCGCTCACCGGGCAGCGTTTGGCGCTTAAAGGCCGAGCGGGCGCTGCGGATTTCGCTGGTTTGCGGAAAAGAGCCAATCGTGGTGGTCGGCAGTAAAGGAAGCTTGAAACGGGCGCGCTGAGCGACTTGGCGAACGGGGAAGGGGTTGCGACGACGCGCATCTTCCGGGCGGAGTTGCTGTATGCGCTGAGCCACGGCCGGGTTGTGAATCCGTGTCGATTTTTGGCGACTTTCCTGCAGTGCGCGGTTGGCGTTGAGTGCGTCGGCTATGGCAGCGCGACCGTGTAATAAACCTTGTTTAAGCAAGCCGATCTCAGCCAGCTTTTGCTTGGCAAAAGCCAGCCAGGATTTGAGTTCGCTATCCAGTTGTTGCTCTTGCGCCAGATCGACCGGCACATGCGCCAGCGAGCAGCTGGCCGATATCCAGAGTCGTTCTCCCAGTTGCTCGTGCGCAAAGGTCAGCGTCGAAAACGCCGAGTGCAGATCCGCGACCCACACATTGCGTCCGTCGATGATGCCCAGCGAGAGGATTTTGTCTTCTGGCCAGCGCGCCAGAAAGGGGTAAATATCCTGCGGTGCCCGAACCAGATCAAGGTGTACGCCGGCCACGGGCAGTGTGCGGATGAGTTCCGCGCGCTCGGCCACTGGGCTGAAATAACTGGCCAGCAGCAGCTGGATTGGCGGAGTGGGCGCAAGCGCTGCGCTGGCTTGAGTCAATGCCGTGTAGGTGGGCAAAAATGCAGCGAGCCATGCCGGAGGCAGATCGAGACCCAGAATCGGTTCGTCCAGTTGCAGCCACTGCACGCCCTGCGCGTTGAGTTTTTGCACAATTCGGCAGTACGCCGGGATCAGGCGTTCGAGCAGAGTGAGCTTGTCAAAGTCAGGCGTGCGCGATTTGGCTAACCATAAAAAAGTCAGCGGGCCGGGCAAGACCGCTTTGACGCGAGGGTGGGCGGCTTGCGCATCGGCGATCTCGTCGAAAAACCAGTCAACCCCGCCGTCAAAGCGCGATTCGGCGTCGAGCTCGGGCACCAGATAGTGATAATTGCTATCGAACCATTTGGTCATTTCCAGTGCGGGTTGCGTGGCATTGCCGCGCGCCAGCTCAAAATATTGTGTGAGCGTGAGTTGGGCGGGATCAAAGCCGAAGCGGCGCGGCAGGCAACCGAGCAGCGCGATGGTGCCCAGCATGGGGTCGTACCAGCCAAAATCGCCGGCTGTGACATAGTCCAGCCCCGCTTCTTGTTGCCATTGCCAGTTTTGCCGACGAATGCGGCTGCCCGTGGCCAGCAGTTCGGATTCATTAATTTCATTGCGCCAGAATGCTTCCAGGGCGAATTTGGTTTCACGCTGTGCGCCAATGCGGGGGAAGCCCAAAATATGAGCGGTAGTCATTGTTTTTATCCATATCCATGAAAGGTATTTGCATGGTGACGTGGGATAATGGATGAATCAAATGCATAATTTTCAGCATTTACGTGAAATTATTTAATGATTTGGCTGCGTTGCGTATCGACGTGGTGCGGATTGCGGGTTAGGCTTACCGCGTGTTTGCTGAGCGATGAATGCTATGTGTGCTGATCTCACTATTGATGCTCGTTTGAATGTGGCCGAAGCGTTGTGCCGTGAACGTGGCGCTCGACTGACGCGCGGCCGGCGTGAAGTGCTGCGTCTTTTGATGCAGCACGAAGGCGGGGTGAAGGCGTATCAGCTGCTCGATGAGTTGCGCGATATCCAGCGCAATGTCGCGCCGCCGATGGTGTATCGGGCGCTCGATTTCCTGCAAGAAATGGGCTTGGTGCATCGGCTCGATTCGCTCAACGCCTTTGTGGCCTGTAAAGCCGATCATGGTGAGCACAGCCTGCTGCTGGTTTGTCCGCAATGCGGCGCGGTGGCCGAAACCAGCGCGCCAGGTTTGGGTCAAATGCTAGGCAGAGCACTGGCACAAAACGGATTTGTGGTGCAAGGCGACTATCTGGAAATCAAAGCCTTGTGCCCGAACTGCGCAAAGGCGCGCTGATGCAATCAATTCTGGAATTACGCCATCTCAAAACCCTGCTGGCCATCCGCGATGCGGGTAGCCTGACTCGCGCGGCTGAGCGCTTGTTTCTGACGCAATCAGCTTTGTCGCATCAACTGCGCTTGCTGGAAGAGCACTACGAATTGCCGCTGTTCGCGCGCAAATCCAATCCTTTGAAGCTGACTCCGGCAGGGGAAAAACTGGCGCAACTGGCCGAATCCCTGCTGCCGCAGATTGCAGCGGCCGAGCGCGATATCGCCCGTCTGCGCGAGGGCACGGCCGGGCAATTGCGCATTGCGGTGGAGTGCCACACCTGTTTCGATTGGCTGATGCCGGCGATGGATACCTTCCGCGAGCGCTGGCCGGAGGTCGAGCTCGACATCGTTTCCGGTTTTCATGCTGATCCGGTGCAATTACTGTTCGAAGATCGCGCCGATCTGGCCATTGTTTCCGAAATCGAAGCCCACGCCGAAATTACCACCTTGCCCCTGTTCCGTTTCGATATGGTGGCTTTGGTCGCCCGCGATCATCCTCTCGCGGCCAAGCCTGTGCTCGACGCGCAGGATTTTGCCGATGAAACCCTGATTACCTACCCGGTTCCCGACGACATGCTGGATTTGATCCGCAAGGTGCTCAAGCCTGCCGGCATCAGCCCCAAGCGGCGCACCTCCGAGCTGACCGTGGCGATTTTGCAGTTGGTGGCCAGCCGGCGCGGCATTGCGGCGCTACCGCGCTGGAGCGTGCAGCAGTATCTGGAGCGCGGGTATGTGTTGGCCAAGCCGATCACGGCGCAAGGTTTGAGTTCGGAATTGTATGCCTCGGTGACGGCCGAGCGCGCGCAGGCCAGTTTTGTGCAGGAATTCGTGCAGATCATGCGTGAAGAAAGCGTGCGCAAATTGCCAGGGGTGGTGTTGCTGTAGTCAGCGGCTCAATTGCGCCTGGTAACGTGCGGTCAGCTTGCGGATAGTGCCGTCTTTTTTCATCGTCGCCAGATGGTGGTCAAAGAGCGCTGCAGTCGTGCGATGCGCCTCGCTGCGCGAAAAAACCAGATAACTGACGGCGGTTTCGACCACGGGGCCGCGCACTGCCACTAAATCCTGCGCGCCGAGTCCTTTGAGTATCTCCAGTCCGACCAAGTGGCTACAGATCACCGCATCCACCCGACCGCCCAGTAGTTTGCGAAAAGTCAGCTCGTAATTGTGCGCCGCATCCAGCGCAAGAAAGCGGCCGGTAGCGGCGGCCTGATCGAAGCGCGCGCCGTAACTGGTGTTTTGCACGATGCCGATGCGTGTTTGCGCCAGTGTGGAGAGATCGCCGCTGAAGCGGAACGCCGAAGTTTTGCGCGCAAAAAATACATAGTCCTGACTGAGCAGCGCCTCTTGCGGATAGCGCCATTGTCGCTCGCGCTCTGGTGTTTTCTTGATGGTGAACAGCCCATCAGCTTGCCCGTGATCCAGCATGTAGAGCGCGCGCGACCAAGGGTAAAACGCGATATCGATTTCCTTCCCGCTGCGCCGAAAAACCTCTTTGACAATCTCGACGGCAAGACCCGAAGCGGCTTGATCCTGCTGAACGATGTAGGGCGAATACGCTTGAGTGACCAGACGCAATAGCGCGGCTTGCGCTGAGGCCGCGCTTATCCAGAGCATCCATAAAGTGATGTGCAGCCAGCGCATGTTTAAAACCCCGCCTTATCCATTGGGTACATCAGTCTAGCGTTCTGGCGTTGCGCAACGTCGCGTAAATGCGTGGCGGGCGCTAGTCTGAATGATGAATGGACAAGGAGTCGAAATGGATATCTTTCGGTGGGATCGGCATTATCAAACCGGCATTGCCACGGTGGATGCGCAGCACCAGCGCTTGGTTGAAATCCTCAACCGCTTTATTGAATTGATGACGCGCAAGGAAACGGCCTCGTTGCCGCAAATTCTGGCGGTGCATGGCGAGTTGCTGGCATACGCCCAAACGCATTTTCATGATGAAGAAGCCATGATGGCGCAAGAGGGCATCGATCCGCGCCACTTCAATCGGCACCACGCCCTGCATCAGTCTTACATCCGCGAAATCACGCGGGAAAAAAAGAATATTGAGAAGAATCCTGCGACAGCGCTGGCCTTGCTCGATTTTCTCGGTCATTGGCTGATTCACCACATCCTGGGGACGGATCAGGGCATGGCGCGGCAGCTGGCTGCGATTCATGCTGGCGTGACGGCCGCGCAGGCCTATGCCGAGGAGCGTGAAACCCGGCAGAAAAGCATGGAGCCCTTGCTGCAAGCCTTGAACCGCATGGTGGAGCAGGTCATGGAGCGCAATGACCAATTGGCGCAAGCCAATGAAACGCTGGAGGCGCGCGTTGCAGAGCGCACTGCGCAGCTGGGCGAAACCGTGAAGCAGCTTGAAGAGGAAATGGCCGAATCCCGCCGCTTGGGCGAGGAGCTGGCGCGAGCCAATGCCCACTTGCAAGAGATTGCGCTCACTGATGTGCTGACGGGCCTACCCAATCGGCGCGCGGTGCTGACGCAGCTTGATCGCTTGTGGAGCGAGTCGCAGCGACATGGCGTGCCGCTGGCGTGCATCATGATCGACGCCGACGGTTTCAAGCAGGTGAATGACCAATACGGGCATGATGCGGGCGATGTGGTGTTGCAGGCGGTGGCGGCCATGCTGCGTGAATCGGTGCGCCA
>CAXYUI010000108.1:0-6189 GCA_964291975.1 uncultured Formivibrio sp.
TCAGGACGCGCATGTGTATCAACCTGCGCCACGCGATGTGCAAGCGCTCAAATCGACCAAGATCGTATTCACGAACGGCTTGGGTTTTGAAGGCTGGCTGCCGCGGTTGTTGAAGTCTGCCCACTATCAAGGCGTGAGCGTGGTGGTGAGCCAGGGCATCAAGCCGATCGAATCGACTGAGCATCGAGATCATGGGCACGACCATCACGACCCCCACGCCTGGCAAGATTCGGTGAATGTGCAAACGTATGTGAACAATATCGCCGCTGCGCTTGAACGCGCTGATGCCGCCAACGCAGCCTACTATCGCGAACGCGCCGCGCGCTATGTGGCAGAACTCGAAAAGCTGGAAAAAGGCATCAAAGCGGAACTGGCGACCATTCCTGCAGACAAGCGCAAGGTGATCGCTTCGCACGATGCCTTTGGCTATCTGGCCAAACGTTTTGGCACCACCTTTCTGACACCACAAGGCGTCAATACCGATCCGGAAGCCAGTGCGCGCGATGTGGCCAAGCTGATCCGCCAGATCAAGGCGCAGAAAATTCGCGCGGTGTTTGTGGAAAACATCAGCAACCCCAAGTTGACTGAACAACTGGCGCGCGAAGCGGGTGTGGAAATCGGCGGGCGGCTGTATTCGGACGCGCTTTCCAAAGCCGACGGCCCGGCGGCGACTTATCTCGCCATGTATCGCCACAATATGCAAACCCTGATCGCCGGGATGCGCAAGAATTGAGCGTGAATAGCGCGCCAGGCCGTATACTGGCGCGCTGAAATTTCATGGAATCACGCATGTCCTCCTCACTGACCACCGCCCTTGCCTCTGCCCTTACCGCCCGCGCTGATCTGATCGCCCAATTGACTGCGGAAAACACCACGGCCTGGCGTGCTTTTCATGGCACGGTTGAAGGCGTACCCGGTCTATGCGTGGATCGCTATGGCGATTGCCTTTTGGTGCAAAGTTTTCACCAAACACTGAGCGACGCGGATCTGGCTGAATTGACTGCGTTTTATGCCCAAGCATTGCCGGGTTTGACGGTGATTTACAACGACCGCAGCCAGAGTAATTCGCGGGTTCGCAATGTATTGCCGGCAGAGCAAGAAGCCTTTGCCAATACACCCAGCACCTTTACCGAGCTGGGCGTGAGCTATCAGTTTCAGGCTCGCCATGAAGGCCAGGATCCCTGGCTGTTTCTCGATTTACGCGCTGCGCGTCGTCGCATCATGCAAGAAATCGCCGGCAAGTCGATGCTCAACCTGTTTGCCTATACCTGCGGCGCAGGCATCGCCGCCGCCAAGGCGGGCGCGAGCCATGTGGTCAATGTGGACTTTGCCGAATCCAGCCTGAATGTCGGTCGCGGCAACGCCAAACTCAACGATTTGCCGATTCGCGTGCGTTTTGTGCAAAGCGATGCCTTTGCCGCGATGCGCCAACTTTCCGGCATCGGTCAGCCTGCCTTGGTGCGCGGCAAGCGCATGCCGGCCTTTCCGAAACTCGACGCCCACCAATTCGATCTGGTGCTGCTTGATCCGCCGCGTTATGCCAAAAGCCCATTCGGCGTCGTCGATCTCGTCAACGATTACGCCGCGCTCTTTAAACCGGCGCTCTTGTGCACCCAAGAAGGGGGCACGCTGATTTGTTGCAACAATGTCGCGCAGGTGCAGCGTGATGCTTGGCTGGATCAGCTCGAACGCAGCGCGCGCAAGGCGGGGCGGCCGATTCAAGGCATGGAATGGATTACGCCGGACGCCGATTTTCCGAGCTCTGACGGCCACCCACCGCTCAAAATCGCGCTCTTGCACGTCTGACCTTGCTTGCCCGCCTGTCGCGCCGCCATACTGGCTCGAAAGAGGAGATGCGCCATGGAACTGGATGAAATTTTCGAGCAGACCCACAAACTGCCCTCGGTACCCAAAATTGCGCAGGAGCTGATCGCCAGCTTCAGCCAAGCTGATGTTGATATTGAGCGCATCGCCAAAAAAATCGCTCAGGATCAGGTCATCAGCGCCAAGGTGTTGCGGCTGGCCAATTCGGCGCATTTCGCGCCACGCCGACCGGTGGGTTCCATTCACGATGCCGTGATCGTGCTGGGTTTCAATACAGTGCGCACCCTGGTCATTGCGACCGGCATCACCGGCGCGTTTTTCAGCACGCCCGGCCTTGATCGACGCAAGTTCTGGCTGCATAGCCTCTCGGTCGCAGCCTATGCGCGCTGGTTGGCGGGCTTTACGCGGCAGAATCAGGATTTTGCTTTCACGGCAGGCTTGCTGCACAACATCGGCGAACTCTTGATTCATATCGTGATTCCCGATACGGCGAGCAAGATTGATCGCTTTGTCGAGAGCGGCGCAAATCGCCAGCAAATGGAAAACAGCAATATCGGCTTTGACTATGTACAGGTCGGTGAAGAGCTGGCGCGGCGTTGGAATTTCCCACCAGAAATCCAGCGTGCGATCAAATACCAGCTCCGCCCGCTCGCAGTGCTGCCCGTAACGCCCTTGCCTGTTCTGCTGCATATGGCTTTGTGGTTGGCCGATGAAAATGGCGCGGTAGATCCGGTGCAGCGCTTGAATAGCCTGCCAGATGACCTTTTAGAAGCCATGAAAATTGATCGGCCAGCCCTGTGCGCAGCCTTTGCGGCCGAAGCGAATCTCTTTTCTGGCCTGGATGAATTGCTCAATTAAAAACCGGCACCAAGGCCGGTTTTAGTATTTAGCGTTTCAGAATATAGCGCCGCACTGCGGCGTTATGTTCATCCAGAGTCTGCGAAAAATGCGAAGCGCCATCGCCTTTGGCCACAAAATACAGCGCTTTGGATTGCGCCGGATTCACCGCGGCTTTGAGCGCAGCTTCAGAGACCAGAGAGATCGGCGTCGGCGGCAGGCCGGCGCGGGTGTAGGTATTCCACGGCGTATCGTTTTGCAGGTCGATCTTGCGCAGATTGCCGACGAACTTGTCCCCCAAACCATAAATCACCGTCGGATCAGTCTGCAGGCGCATGCCAATTTTCAGCCGATTCACAAATACGCTCGCAATCATTGGCCGATCGGACGGCAGGCCGGTTTCTTTTTCTACGATGGAAGCCAGAATCAGCGCTTCTTGCGGATTTCTCAAAGGGGTATCGGCGGCGCGTTCCGCCCAAGCCGCATCGAGCTTTTGCTGCAAGCGCTCGTGCGCGCGGCGCAAGAGCTGCAATTCACCCGCGCCTTTACCAACAAAATAGGTATCTGGGAAAAACTGGCCTTCTACGCTACCTGCCGGCAGTTGCAGCTTTTCGATGAGTTGTGCATCCGTCAGTGTTGACGCATCGTGTTCGAGCGCCGGATTGGCAGCCAGATCGCGGCGCAATTGCCGCCAGCTTGTACCCTCGACAATCGTGATCGACAGCATTGCCGCATCGCCGTTGGCTAGCTTGTGCAAAAGCTCAAGCGGCGTGGTGGGTTTGTCCAGACGATAGACGCCCGCTTTGATGTTCTGAGCTTCACCGGTGATTCGCCCCAAGAGCACAAACCAGCGCGTCTCATCAACTAAGCCTTGTTCTTGCAAATGATTCGCTGCGCGGATAAAACTGCCGGGCTTAAGCGTGAATTCCACCGGCGTCTGCGTTGCGAGCGGCTGATTGGCATAGCTGTAAAACCAGGCCGCAGCGGCCAGTGCCGCGAAGACAAAAAGCGTCAGAATGATGGCGAACAGACGCCCTAACACGCCACCCGAAGATTTACTTGCTGCCACATTTCACCTCAAAAAATCGTTTTACATTTTCCAGATCGCGCGTCCGGTACATCGGCGGCAGGCTATTCCAGATCAGCTTGCCATATGGTTTTTCCACTAAGCGATTATCCGCGATCATCAGGATGCCGGAGTCGGTCTCATCGCGGATCAAGCGCCCCGCGCCCTGCTTGAGGGTGATCGCTGCATAGGGCAGTTGGTAGTCGATAAAGGCGTTGCGACCGGCTTTTTTGATCTGCTCGATCCGCGCCGAAAGTACCGGATCGTCCGGCGGCGCGAACGGCAGTTTATCAATGACGACGAGCGAGAGCTGCTGACCCTTCACATCAATGCCTTCCCAGAAAGTCTGGCTGGCGACCAGGATCGCGTTGGGCGCACGGCGGAAGTTATCGAGCAATTCAGTGCGGCTGCCCTGCCCTTGCAGAAAAACCGGCCAGTCGAGCTTGGCTTCTTTGAGTTTTTCCGTGACGAGGTCATACGCCTCGCGCATGGCCTTTAAAGATGTAAAGAGCAGAAAAGCGTGGCCTTGGGTGAGCTGCAAGAGCGGCCAGGCTTTTTCGATCACGGTTTTGGTGTAATCGGGCGTATTGGGGTCGGGCATGTTTTGCGGCACATACAGCGCCGCTTGCTGCTTGTAGTCAAACGGACTATCCCAAGTTTCGGTACGCGCATCCCACAGTCCAAGTTCGTGCTGGTAATGCTTGAAGCCGCCATTCACTGCGAGCGTGGCCGAAGCAAAAATCCAGGCGCGCGGATTGAAATTGATCTGCTTGCGAAAGAGCTCGGCGATATTGAGCGGCGTGGCGTGCAGCAAAAAGCCATAGCCGGTGATATCGATCCAGTGCACCACCTCTTCGCTATCGCCCTTTTGCCAGTTCTTTAGCACGGAGACCAATTCGCTGGCGCGCTGCTGGCATTTTTCTAAGCCCTCGGCGCGCTCAGCCTGATGCGCCAGCAATTCTTCCAGCGTGCGAACGTGCTCAATCACCGTGGCCAGCGCCTCGGCAAAAGCCGGGTATTGCTCGTCGATCTGGATTTTGGGCATGCGCGCCGGGTCGTTCTTGAACACCAGGCGCAAATCCTTGACCGCCTTTTCCAGCGCCTCGGCCGCTTGCGGCAGTTGCACAAAATCCTTGGCGACCACCAGCGCTTCGGTGCGCGCATCGCGGGCGAGTTCGATGATCTGGTGTGAAGTCACCGTCTCGCCAAAGAACAGGCTCGCCACTTCGGGCAGCTGGTGCGCTTCGTCAAAAATCACGGTATTGCAGGCCGGCAAGATCTCGCCCGCGCCTTCGTCGCGCAGCCAGACATCGGCAAAAAAGAGGTGGTGATTCACCACCACCACATCGGCTTCCTGGGCATCTTTGCGCGCTTTGAGCACAAAACAGTCTTTGTGATTGGGGCAATCTTGACCCAGACAGTTGTCGCGCGTGGAGGTGACATGCCCCCAAATCGGCGCATTTTCCGGCACGCCGGGGCAGCCTGCCTTGTCGCCTGATTGGGTGACCTTGATATAGCGCTGTACCGCTTGCAGATGAACGACATCTTCTTTTTGCATAAAGCGGCCTTCGTGCTGGGCGCGCTCCAGATGGTAATGGCAGACGTAGTTGCTGCGCCCTTTCAGGAGTGCAATCGTCACCGGAACTTTGAGCACTTCGCGCACGGTCGGGATGTCGCGCTGAAAGAGCTGATCTTGCAGCGTTTTGGTGCCGGTTGAAACGATGACTTTGCCGCCCGAAAGCAAGGCTGGCGCCAGATAGGCAAAGGTTTTGCCAGTGCCCGTACCGGCTTCAGCGATCAGCTGGCCGTTAATGGCAATGGTGTCGGCCACCGCTTGTGCCATTTCCAGTTGCTGGGGGCGCAACTTGTAGCCGGGAAAGGCGTCGGCAAACGGGCCGTCGTCGGCAAAAACCTGATCGAGCGTCATGGTGGGGATTTCAGATAAAGGTTGCGGGATTTTACCTCATGGAACGCTCGTTCGGTAAAGCAATCCGTAACTTGCGCCACATTGATAAATCAGTAATTATCCTGTTGATTTTTAAACACAATATTAGATTTCAATAATGAAAAAAATCCTGATTCTTTTGGGAGCCAGCTTCACGCTGAGCGCTTGCGGCGGTGGCGCAGGGGAAACGACTCTGCCATCGGCAACCGCTTCTGCTACGCAGACTCCCAGTGCAACGAGCGCGCCGACCGCAACGTCGACCCCCTCAGTCACCTCTCCCGCAGTGAGCACACCCACAGCGATGCCCACTGCCGGGATTACTCATACGCCAATACCCCAAGCCAGCAGTACGCCGACCGTGACGAGCATTCCAACGGTCAGCCCTTCGCCCACGTCGCGGCCGACCACGAGCAATACGCCGACCCCAACGCAAGCGGCGAGCGCCACGGCAACGCCCACCCCAGTGGCCACACCCACGCCGACGACGGTCGCCTCCAGTTGCACCAGCACCACCTTT
>CAXYUI010000109.1:0-6186 GCA_964291975.1 uncultured Formivibrio sp.
GAAATCGTGATGGTGCGGGCGTCTTTATCAAAAGCGACGTGGATTTTGTGTTCGCCGTCGTTTTCAAACAACGCTTCATTGTGCAAGCCTTCAAAGCGCAGCTTGTCACAGGCGTCGGAGGCATTGGAGACCAGTTCGCGCAGGAAAATTTCCTTGTTCGAATACAGCGAATGGATCATCAAATGCAGCATTTGCTTCACTTCAGTCTGAAAGCCAAGCGTTTCCTTGCTCATGGGTGTTCCTCTTGCAATCGGTCTAAACAATGAGACCGGAATAATGGGGATGGCGGCAGGGGCTTTCAAGCGGGGGAGTGACACGGCTTTTGCTGTGCCGCAGCAATGGTGGCAAGTGTATAGTGTCGAAAGTTGACAAGAGGAGACAGCAATGGTCCGGCGAGTAGTCTTCAACCAGAAAGGGGGCGTCGGCAAATCGACGATCACAGTCAATCTGGCGGCGGTGGCGGCGAGCCAAGGCAAACGCGTGCTGGTGGTCGATCTCGACCCGCAGGGCAATTCGACGCATTACCTCTTGGGTCAGACCGTGTTGTCGCCGACGCTGGCCGATTTCTTCGACCAGATTCTCAACTTCAGTCTCTACGCCAAGACCACGCGCGATTTTATCCACCCGACCCCGTTTGAAAATCTGTTTATCATGCCTTCCAGTCCGGAAATCGCCGAGCAGCAGGGCAAGCTCGAAGCGCGCTACAAGATTTTCAAACTGCGCGAAAGCCTGGAAGAACTCGAAAACGAGTTCGACGAAATCTACATCGACACGCCGCCGGCGCTGAATTTCTTCACGCTTTCGGCGTTGATCGCTGCCACGGGCTGCCTGATTCCTTTCGATTGCGACACCTTCTCGCGCGATGCCTTGCTGGGACTCTTGGCACGCGTCGAAGAAATCCGTAACGATCACAACCGCGCCTTGCATGTGGAAGGCATTGTGGTGAACCAGTTTCAGCCGCGCGCCAGCCTGCCGAGTCGGCTGGTGGCTGAACTTGAAGCGCAGTCACTGCCGGTGCTGAAAGGGCGGCTGTCGAGTTCGGTGAAGGTGCGCGAATCGCATGAATGCGCCACGCCACTGATTTTTCTGGATGCGCGCCACAAGTTGGCGCGTGAATTTTTGGATCTTTATTGCGAGCTGAGCGCTGGATGATGAACGAAACCCCGCGCGGTCGACTGCTGATCGTAGATGATGAGCCGTTTAATCTGGAAATCTTGGGCGAGCATCTGAGCGATGCCGGTTATGAGATCGTCAGCGCTGAGGATGGCGAGGCGGCTTGGCAGGTGATCCAGAGTGATGAGGCCGGTTTTGATGCGGTGCTGCTTGATCGCATGATGCCGCGCATGGACGGCATGGCCGTGCTGCATCTGCTGAAAAAACATGCTCGCTACCTGCGCGTGCCGGTGATTATGCAAACGGCAGTCGGCTCACCCGAAGCGGTGAGCGAAGGGCTGGCAGCCGGCGCTTATTACTATCTGGTCAAACCCTATCAGCGCGATATGTTGCTGGCGATTGTCGATGCGGCGGTGTCGGCGTATCGCGAGCGCTTGCAGATTGAACTGCAGATTCGCGAGCAGACTCAGGGTTATCGCCTGCTCAAAAATGGCGAGTTTGAATTCCGCACGCTCACTGAAGCGCGTCAGCTCACCTTGATGTTGTCGCAAGCTTGCCCCGACCCGGAGCGCGTGGCTTTGGGCTTGTCCGAGTTGCTGGTGAATGCGGTCGAACATGGCAATCTGGGCATCAGCTATGTCGATAAAACGCGCTTGGTCCAACAAGGTCGGTGGCTTGAAGAGGTAGAAGACCGCCTGGCTTTGCCTGCTTATGCGAAACGGCGAGTACGAGTCCATTTCCATAACGCGGACGGTGAAGTCACGATCCGGATTGAGGATGAAGGGGCGGGATTTGACTGGCAACCGTACCTGGAATTCTCAGCCTCGCGCGCTTTTGACCCCCATGGCCGTGGCATTTCGATGGCGCGCATGGTGTCGTTCGATAGTCTGGAATATCAGGGGTGCGGCAATGCAGTGGAAGTGCGTATCTTGCGCCCTCCCTTTGAAGCGACGCATTGATGAATTCAGTGGCGAATCCGCTCTTTGCGCGCGCTGGCGAAGTGCTTAATGCGCTTCGCCAGCATTGCGATGGTGAAGCTGTTTTAGGCCAGCCGACTGGCCAGTAAATTGGCCAGCGCGACATAACCGGCCACGTCCACATTTTCCGGACGGCAGCCCGGATCAAGACCCAGCTTTTCAAGATCGGCATCGTTCACAATGCCCTTGAGATTATTGCGCAGCGTTTTGCGACGCTGACCAAAAGCGGTCAGGACAATTTCTTCGAACAGTTCTTCATCCTGCGCCACATGCGGCAACGTCGGCCACGGGATCATGCGCACCACCGCCGAATTGACCTTGGGCGGCGGGTAAAAAGCCCCTGGCGGCACGTCGAGAACATGATCCATCACAAAACGATATTGCAGCATGATCGAAAGCCGACCGTAATCGGTGGTGCTCGGTTCTGCCACCATGCGATCGACCACTTCCTTTTGCAGCATGAAGTGCATGTCGTCGATCACCGCGCCAAAGCTGGCCAGATGGAACAAGAGCGGCGTGGAGATGTTGTAGGGCAGGTTGCCAACCAGCCGAATGCGCCCATTGGGTGCGATCTCGCGCGCGAGCGCGCCAAAATCGAACGTCATGGCGTCGGCATTGTGAATCACCAGCCGTTCCGGCGAAAAACGCTCGGTCAGATTGGCGACGATGTCGCGGTCGATTTCCACCGCGTGCAGTTGCGGTACCCGATCCATCAAAGGCTTGGTCAGCGCTGCCAGACCCGGGCCAATTTCGACAATCACATCGCCAGCCTGAGGGCTCACAGCGTTAATGATGTCGGCGATCACGCCCTGATCTTGCAGAAAGTTCTGACCGAAGCGTTTGCGGGGTATGTGGGGTTTCATTGGTTTCCTGCGAGTTCAATAGCGAGTTGAGTTGCGGTGAAAAGACTGCCCGGATCGGCGCGACCCGTGCCGGCGAGATCGAGCGCAGTGCCGTGGTCGACCGAGGTGCGGATGATGGGCAGACCCAGGGTGAGGTTGACGCCGGCACCAAAGCTGGCGTGCTTGAGTACAGGCAGACCCTGATCGTGGTACATGGCGAGCACAGCGTCGCCCTGCGCCAGAATGTTTGGATTAAAAAGCGTATCGGCCGGCAAGGGGCCGATCAGCGTCATGCCCTCAAAGCGCAGCGTGTCCAGCACCGGAATGATGACGTCGATTTCTTCGCGTCCCATATGGCCGCTCTCGCCGGCGTGCGGATTCAGGCCGGCGACCAGAATGCGCGGCGTCTCGATCCCGAATTTCGTTTTCAGATCGGCATGCAGAATGCGCAAAGTGGTGGTCAGGGATTCTGCAGTGATCGCTGCCGGCACGTCTTTGAGCGGCAGATGCGTCGTCGCTAAAGCCACGCGCATGCCGCCGCCGGTGAGCATCATCACCACCTGCGCGGTTTGGGTTTTCTCGGCGAGATATTCGGTATGACCGTAGAAATGGCGCTCGGGGAAAGCGTCGTTGATGACGCCCTTGTGCAGGGGTGCGGTGACCATCGCAGCAAACTCGCCCGACTGGCAACCCGCCAGCGCTCGGTCGAGCAGCGCCAGCACATAAGCCGAATTGCGGGTATCGAGCTGACCGGCCATGCTGGGCACGGCCAGCGGCACATGCAGCACTGAAACCGGCGCAGCGGTATCGGGATGGTAATCGGGCCAGTCGGCCTTCACTGAAAACGCTTGGGCGCGCTCGGCGAGCAGGGCGCGATCGCCCAAAATCACCAGTCGCGCTGACAGGGTTTGGCGAGTCAGCGCAGCCGCCAGCTCGGGGCCAACGCCAGCGGGTTCACCGCTGGTGATGGCAATCAGGGGTCGAGGTCTCTCGGGCATTATTCGTCTTTCAGCCGGATTTGTATCGAGGCGCGGTCGCGCATCTGGCGTACCCAATCGTCGTAGATTTCATCGGAACGGCGTTGCTTGAGCTCTTGGCGCACGGTGAAGGTGCGGCGTTGCGAAGTGATATCTTGATCGCGGCGCTCCAGCACTTGAATCAGATGGAAACCGAACTGCGATTTGACCAGCGGGCTGAGCTCGCCGGGCGCCAGTTTCTCCATGGCTTGCTCGAAATCGGGCACGGTTTCTCCCGGAGAAATCCAGCCGAGCTCACCGCCATTGGCGGCAGAGCCATCTTCGGAATAGGTGCGTGCCAATTGCTCAAAAGCTTCTCCGGACAGAATACGCTGCCGAGCCACGTTCAATTTTTGCCGGGCTTCGTCTTCAGAAACCAGTTCATTGCTCTTGACCAGAATGTGGCGCACCCGGGTTTGCTTGATGATGAATTTTTCATCTTGCTCCCGCTTGCCCAGCAACTTGACCAGATGAAAGCCTGCCGGGCTACGCATCACCTCGGTGACCTGGCCGTTTTGAAGTTTGTCGATCATCTCCACAAATTGCTGCGGCAGCGTGCCCGCGCCGCGCCAACCCAATTGACCTCCGACCGAGGCGTCTGGTGCGTTTGACCAGCTCGCGGCGGCGGTGGAGAAATCCATGCCATCCCGAACCCGGCTCGCTACGGTCTGGATGCGCAAGCGTGCCGCCTGTACTTGTTCAGGTGTCGCATTTTCTGGCAGGGCGATCAGGATATGGGCGAGCTGGTATTCGTATTGCGGCTTGTTCGCGTGCAGGCGCAGATAATCAGCGACTTCATCGTCACTAATCGAAATTTTGCTGTCCACCTCGCGTTCGCGCAGGCGCGTCATCAGCATTTGCTGGCGGATTTCTTCGCGCAGTTTGCGCCAGCTCATCCCTTCTGACTCAATGCGGCGTCGAAAATCGGCCAGGTTGTTGCCGTTTTGTTCGGCGATGCGATTGAGCGCCACTTCCAGTTGGGCATCGTCGATGCTGAGCCCAATCTGGCTGGCGTACTGGCGCAAGACTGATTCCGTGATGATCTGGTCGAGCGCTTGCTTTTCGAGCTCTTCGGCGGAAGGCGCAGCCATGCCCTGGCTGCTGAGGTTTTGCCGGATCGAATCGACCTTGTCGGCCAGATCGATGCGCGTAATCACGTCGCGGTTAACCACGGCAATGACCCGATCCACGGTGCGGATCGCGGCGGCGGCGGGCAGTGCGCAAACCATCAGGATCACAACTAATAAACGTCTCATTTCGCACTCTCTGTCAGTGAGGGTCGATCGTAAGTGTCGGCATATCCGGGGATGGATTGCTTGATCGTATCGAGCGGATTGTTGCCCAGGCCAGCCAGTCCGCCAAGTTCCAGGGTCAGGAAATAGCGGGAATCATAGCTCTGGTCGGTGGTGATATAGCGTTGTGCGGCCAGTCGCAGCCCCCAGCAGCCGGCATTGTATTCAACCCCCAGCAAGGCTTCGAGCGTGCGCTTGTCGCGCAGGGAGTAATTTTCGCGACCCAACGCATACCAGCTGCGAGCGAGCGGCCACTGGCCGGATAGATCGACCTGCTCGATGCCGGAAATCCGGTTCAGCGTGTAGCGCAGATTGAGCCGTTTGAAATCATCAGGTTGCCAGGACAAGAGCGCGGAAGAGCGGCGCGCATGGTCGTTGGCAAAGCTGTACTGCAAATCATATTCAGCCTGCACGCCGCGCCACAGTTCTGCCGCCACCGAAAGCAGCGAATCCGAACGACGCTCGCCCGAGGTCGATGTGCGCGTGGTGGCGCAGGTCGACCCCGTGCAGGTTGAGGGCAGGGTGACGCGCTGATTGCTCATGTAAAAACGCTGGCCGACCGTGGCGCGAAAGGCCTCACTGCCGGTTTCTCGCAAGAGGCGCCGACTGGTCAGCGCCAGCGTCAGGTGATTGGCATCGTTGATGCGATCCTGCCCGGAGAACTGGTTTTCGCTGAACATCTGGCTGAATGAAAGGTCGGTTTCCCCTGCATCGAACACCGGCAAGGCCGACTGGTTGCGGTAGGGGATGTTCACATAGTAGGCGCGAGGCTCCAGCGTCTGGACGGACTGGCCATCTTTGGCGTCACGCCCGAAATACAGGCCGCTATCCAGGCTGAAGATCGGCATGGCGCGATTCTGGTCGCGCGTGCCGGTCACCGCGCCGGTCGAACTCTTGTCCTCGATCACATAGCGCGTCGCATGCACCCCGACCTTGGGTGTGAAAA
>CAXYUI010000110.1:0-6168 GCA_964291975.1 uncultured Formivibrio sp.
GGTCAGGTTTCTGAGACCCAAAAAGTCGAACTTCACCAGGCCTACTTGCTCAACGTCATCCTTGTCGAGCATCGAAACCGGCGAGGCGTCTTCGCCGCTGGCGAGGTAAACCGGGCAGAAATCGGTGATTTTGCCCGGTGCAATCAGCACGCCGCCGGCGTGCATGCCAATGCCGCGCGTCAGGTCTTCGAGTTTGAGCGCCAGCTCCATCAATTGGCCGGCGTCTTCGGCGTCGATCAGCTCCTTGATCTGTGGCTCAGCCTGCATGGCTTTTTCCAGCGGCAAGGGCTTGTTGGCTTCCAGCGGAATCAGTTTGGAGAGTCGATCGCACAGGAAAAAGGGCAGGTCGAGCACTCGGCCGACGTCGCGCACCACCGATTTGGACGACATCGTGCCAAAAGTGGCGATCTGGCTTACGGCCTCGGCGCCGTATTTTTCGCGCACGTATTCGATCACGCGCCAGCGGTTTTCCTGACAAAAGTCGACGTCAAAGTCAGGCATCGACACCCGTTCCGGGTTCAGGAAACGTTCGAACAGCAGAGCGTATTTCAGTGGGTCAAGATCGGTAATTTTGAGCGAGTAGGCCACCAGCGAGCCCGCGCCCGAACCTCGACCCGGACCGACCGGGCAGCCATTTTGCTTACCCCAGTTGATAAAGTCGGCCACGATCAGAAAGTAGCCCGGGAAACCCATCTTGATGATGGTGTCGCATTCAAACTTCAGTCGCGCTTCGTATTCGGGGCGGCGCGCTTCGCGCTCGGCCTCGTCCGGATACAGGTGAACCAAGCGCTCTTCCAGTCCGCGCTGGGCCTCGAAAACCAGAAAGTCGTCGAGCGACATGCCATCGGGTGTCGGAAACAGCGGCAGATAGTTCTTGCCAAGCACAATCTCGACATTGCAGCGCCGCGCGATTTCTACTGAGTTGGCAAGCGCTTCAGGGACGTCAGCAAAGAGCGCCTGCATTTCTTCGACGGACTTGAAATATTGCTCTTCGGTAAAGCGGCGCGGCCGGCGCTTGTCGGCCATCACATAGCCTTCGGCAATGCAGGTGCGCGCTTCATGCGCCTGGAAATCTTCACGATCCATGAACTGGATCGGATGGGTGGCGACCACCGGCAAATCAAATTCTTCGGCCAGATCGAGCTGGCCTTGCACGCAAGGCTCGCACTCGGCATGGCCGCTGCGTTGCAGCTCTAGGTAGAAATTGCCGGGGAATTGCGCAGCCCACCATTGGCAGGCGGTCTTGGCGGCGGCGTGATTGCTGTTGATGATGGCCAGCCCGATTTCACCGAGCTGTGCGCCGGACAAGCAGATCAGATCGGCGTTGCTCGCTGCTGCGATCCATTCCTTTTTGATCTCGGCGCGGCCGCGTTGCTGGTTGGTGCGAAAAGCTTGCGTCAATAGCTCGGACAGACGGCCAAAACCAGCGCGGTTTTTGGCGATCAGGAGCGTGCGAAAGGGCTTGTCCGGATCGTCCGGATTGGTGATCCAAGCGTCCACGCTCATGATCGGCTTCAGGCCAACTTCGCGGCAAGCCTTGTAATGCTTGACCGCGCCAAAAAGGCTCATCAGGTCGGAAAGGCCGATGGCGGGCATGGCCAAAGCTTGGGCGCGCTGAACCGCGTCGTGATACTTGGGTTTTTCGCTGACCCGGACAATGCCGTCGGTGATCGAAAATTCGGAATGCAGGCGCAGGTGGATAAAGGCGGGCGTATTCATGGGGCGGATTCTACCACCGACGCTCGCTGCTCCGGGCATGGTCCTTGCATCAATACGCGCATGAGCAATGTTAAGGAGGCGCATCATGGCCATCTCTTCGAACTATTCCGCTGAGCGCGCACTGGCGATGGATCCATCCGCCTTGGGCGATTTACGCCGTCTGGCGCGCACCGATCAGGGCGCGGCGGCCAAGGCGGTGGCGCAGCAATTCGAAGCCTTGATGGTGCAGCAAATGCTCACGGCGATGCGTGCCGCCAGCCCCAGTCCGGAAGACCCGCAAGGCGGCAGTTTTGGCCTGTTTCGCAGCATGCAGGATCAGCAGTTCGCGCAAGTGGCGGCGGGCAGCGGCCAGTTTGGCTTTGCCGACGCCATCGTGCGCCAGATTGAAATTCAGCAGAACCCCGCCTTGCTGCAACAAACCCGCAAAAGCAGCACGGCCGATTTTTCGCAGATTCGTTCGACGCAAGCCAGCCGCGAGGCAGGTGTGGCGGCAAAGCCTGCCGCTGCCTCGGCAAGCCCTGCCGGTTTTTTGGACAAGCTGGCCGCGCCGGCCTTGGCCGCCGCAGAAAAAATCGGCGTCGATTCGCAATGGCTGCTGGCGCATGCCGCGCTGGAAACGGGCTGGGGCGAGCGCTCGATCAAAACGGCTGCTGGCGGCGAATCGTACAACCTCTTTGGCATCAAGGCTGGGCGCAACTGGTCAGGCAAAACCACAGATGTCACCACCACTGAATATGTCGGCGGCGTGGCGCAAAAGCGCGTCGAAACGTTCCGCGTGTATGACTCGTACGAACAAGCTTTTGCCGATTACGCCAGCCTGATCCGCCAGCGTTACGAAGGGGCGAGCGGCGCGCAAAGCAGCGCTGATTACGGGCTGGCTTTGCAGCGTGGCGGTTATGCCACCGACCCGCGCTATGGCGAGAAATTTGCGAATGTGGCCCGCAGCGTGGCCCACCGTCTGGCGCAAAGCCAGTCAAGAATCACCGCCTGATTCCGATAAAGACGGAACGAGGAGCACATCATGGGATCATCTGTATTCAGTATTGGCGTATCGGGTCTGAACGCCGCCAATATGGGTCTGACAACCACTGGCCACAATATTGCCAACGTCAATACACCCGGCTATTCGCGCCAGGTGATCAAGCAAAGCGCGCCCTATCCGCAGCTTTCCGGCAGCGGCTATGTTGGCATGGGCGTGCAGGTGGACAGTGTGGCGCGGGTGTATGACCAGTTTCTCAGCAAGCAGGTGCAAACCACGCAGGCCAAGGCTAGCTATCAGGCGGCGCTGTATACCCACCTGAAAGACATCGACAACATCGTCGCTGATCCGACTGCAGGCATTTCTCCGGCTTTGCAAGATTACTTCAAGGCTGTGCAGAATGTGGCGACCAACCCCTCTGATACGCCATCGCGGCAAGCGCTGTTGTCTTCGGCGCAAACGCTGGTAAACCGATTCCAGACGTTCGAGCAGCGTCTTTCCGAGCAACGTAGCGCGCTCAATGGCGAAATCGGCAATGCGGTGGCGGATATCAATGCTTACGCCAGACAAGTCGCTGATATCAACAAGCAGATTGTGCTGGCCACCGGACAAGGTCAGCCGCCTAACGATCTGCTCGATCAGCGCGATCAGCTCATTAAGGATCTGAACCAGTACGTGAAGGCGACCACCATTGCGCAGAGCGATGGCAGCATCAACGTCTTTATCGGTACCGGACAAAATCTGGTGGTGGGGGGCGAGACTTTCGAGCTGGCGGCTCAGCCGTCCAAGAACGATCCGCAACGCACCACGGTCGTTTACATGCAGAACAACCGCGAAGTCTACATTCCGGAAGACGCGCTCGATGGCGGCTTGCTGGGCGGCTTACTGGCTTTTCGCACCGACGCGCTCGACGCCGCGCAAAATAGTCTGGCTCGTGTGGGGCTGGGCTTGGTTGAAAGCTTCAACGACATGCATCGCGCCGGCATGGATCTGAATGGCAAGCTCGGCCAGAACCTGTTTGATTTTGCCCGCAGCAACGGCAGCAGCAATGACGCGCCGAATATGGATTTGCTGACGTTTTCGCTGAATAGTCCGACCGCGAGCGACAATATCGCTTTGCGTGCGTCGTCAGCGACCAATGTGCCGGTCAGCGATTTCTCCCTGGCTTTTGACGGCACCAATTACACGCTGACTCGCCTTTCCGACCAAACCACGCAAACGTTCAGCGCCGCTGATTTGGCTGCCGGCTACAGCGCGCTGGGGGTGACAGTGGAATTGATCGGTGGCGCGCCGACCGCTGCCGGAACGATAGGCATGTCTTTTCCGCCGGCAATCAGCTATATCGCCGCCAATGAAAACAACGGCGGCGACGCGGCGCTGGCTGGCTACATCGCTGATATCTCCAAGCTGACCGACAGCAATTACGACGTGACTTACGACGGTGCCAATCTGGTGGTCACCCGGCTTTCGGACAATACCAAGACCGCGTATTCGCTGGCGCAGGCGACCACCGACGGCATCGAAGTCGATGGCCTTTTCCTGAAACTCGACAATACCGGGGCAACCGCGATCCAGGCCGGCGACAGTTTCAGCGTGCAGCCTTATAAGAGCCTGATTAGCGGCTTGTCAGTACGCATTACGGATCCGCGCGAAATCGCCGCGGCCTCGCCAATCCGGCTAACGACTGGAGCGGCCAATACCGGTTCGGTGAAAATGAGCCAGCCCTTGGTTGACAAGCCTTCGGCGGTGACTTCGGAAGCGGCAATCAATCCGGCGTTGCGCAATCCGGTGAATATCGCTTTTACCTCGGCCAGCGATTTCACTGTGACCGATACGGTGACTGGCGCCGTCACCAACCATACCTACACCGCCGGCATGACCTTGAACGTGAACGGCTGGAGCACGCAGATCAACGGTACGCCCGCCGCAGGTGACACCTTCAGCGTTGGCGCCAACATCGCCGGCAGCGAAGACGGCCGCAATGCTTTGGCGCTGGCGGGTCTGCAAACTACGCGTATTCTCAATGGCGGGACGGCGACTTTCCAAGAATCTTATGGCCAGATGGTGGCTCAGATTGGCATTCAGACCAATGAAGCCAAAATCATGTCCGAAGCCCAGGTGCAGATGCTGACTCAGGCCGAAACCGCGCGTGATTCGGTCTCCGCCGTGAACCTGGATGAAGAAGCCGCCAATCTGCTGCGTTATCAGCAGGCGTATATGGCGGCCAGCAAACTGATTCAGATCGCCCAGCAGGCTTTTGAAGAAATCGTCAACCTGGGTCGTTAAGAAGGAGGCACTGCCATGCGTGTCGCAACCACTACGCTTTTCAATATCAGTACCAGCGGCTTGCAAAAGCATATTTCCGATCAAGCACGGCTGCAGGAACAACTCTCGTCCGGGCGGCGTATTCTTTCGCCGGCGGATGACCCCATCGCTTCGGCGCGCGCGCTGACGATCGAGCAGACTGCGTCGATCAATGAGCAGTATTCGACCAATAGCAAAACAGCCGATTCGACGCTGGCGCTGACTGAATCGACCATTTCGCAGGTGGTCAAGGTGATTCAGGATGTGCAATTTCTCACGGTTGAGGCCGGCAACGCGGCGCTTTCCCAGTCTGAAAAGAAAATGATCGCCACTGAACTTGAAGGGCGTTATGCCGAACTCATGGGCTTGGCCAATTCACGCGATGCCAATGGCGTTTACATGTTCTCTGGCTTTCAGGGGGCGACTCAGCCTTTTAGCGAGGTGAGTTTTGGCTCGGTGACTTACAACGGCGACGAAGGCCAGCGCAAGATTCAGATTTCATCGGGGCGGCAGATTCCGATTTCCGAAAACGGCAGCGCAATCTTCCAGAAGATCAAAAACGGCAACGGCACCTATGTCACCAGCGCGGCGGCGGGCAATCTGGGTTCGGGTATTGTGAGTCCGGGTGAAGTGCTTGATCCGGGCAAGTGGGCGGCTGCGCCCGCGCCGCAGGATTTCTCGGTGCAGTTTTATTGGGCGGCTAACCCGACCAAGCCGACCGAGCCGATCATTACTTATGATCTGATCGACAATGCCAGTGGCGCTTCCTTGATCGATGGCACGGCTAACGCCGCTACGCGCACCACCGGTCCGCGCAGTTATGTCTCGGGCGGCAGTATCGATTTCAAGCAATTACCGGGCGAAACGGCTGTGCCGGCTTGGGATTACGGCGTGCGCATGGCAGTGACCGGCACGCCGGTGCAGGTCGACCCAGAAACCAAATTGCCGCTGGGTACGCCAGGTCCTGCCGATGCGTTTGCGGTGGTCGCCAGCACCAATGTGGATCTCTTTGCCACCTTGGGGGACTTTTCCACTGCGCTGAACGAATACTCAACCGATGGCGCGGGGATGAACCAAGCGTTGTTCCAGAACCGCATCAACGATGTGATGCAGCGCTTGTCCAACGGCCTGACCAATGTGCTGACTTCGCAAGCCTCGATTGGCGC
>CAXYUI010000111.1:0-6159 GCA_964291975.1 uncultured Formivibrio sp.
TGCAAGGCGCTGGCCGAATTCATGTTCGACACGGAAGAACACATCATCCGCATCGACATGAGCGAATTCATGGAAAAGCACTCGGTCGCGCGGCTCATCGGCGCGCCGCCGGGCTATGTCGGCTACGAGGAAGGCGGTTATCTGACCGAACTTGTACGCCGCAAACCGTACTCGGTGATCCTCTTCGATGAGGTCGAAAAAGCGCATCCGGACGTCTTCAATGTGCTTTTGCAGGTGCTCGACGACGGGCGCCTGACCGATGGGCAGGGCCGTACGGTGGATTTCAAAAACACCGTTGTGATCATGACCAGCAACCTCGGCAGCCAGCACATCCAGAGCATGGCCGGCAGCGACTATCAGGTGGTCAAACTCGCGGTTCTCGCCGAAGTCAAAAACCACTTCCGGCCCGAGTTCATCAACCGGATTGACGAAGTCGTGGTCTTCCACAGCCTTGAACAAGCGCAGATCCGCAATATCGCGCGCATCCAGCTCAAACGCCTTGAGGACCGGCTCGCGCAGATGGAAATGGGCATGATCGCCACGGATGCTGCGCTCGACCTGATCGCGGAAGCCGGGTTCGATCCGGTCTACGGCGCACGGCCACTCAAGCGCGCGATCCAGAGCGAGATCGAAAACCCGCTGGCGAAGAAGATCCTCAATGGCGAATTTGGCGCCAAGGATGTGATTCGGGTCGATGCCAAAAACGGCATGATGGTGTTTGGCCGATAAGTACCGCCATTGAAGGCAACAATGCCGCTCCTCCACGGAGCGTCATTGTTTATGGGATCAGACTGCAACACAGGTGGGTCAAACGACCCGACCTACACGGCTCGTAGCGTGTAAAACGCGCTGCGCACCAGAATAGCGGTTCAAAAAAAGCTGGATTCATTAAAGCACCAGCCCGCGTTCGTAAACTTTGCGGTTTGCAAACCCTAAGCCGACTTGCACAAGATACGATTGCCGGTTTGTATCAGCCAAATCTGCATCCACTGCAACACCGCGCCACAGCCAGGCTGGGGCATCATCGCCCTGTCAGAAAACCGGGAACCCTCCATGACTGTGCACGAAGCACGCTGGCAAACCATTGCGAGCTACACCGCCCTGAATCACAAACCCCGTTTTGCCGTGTTCTACTACCCGGCCACCCCGGAGCTGAGCCTGCCCGAAACAGTTGGCCTCAGCCCCCAAATGAACGAGCGCGCCGCGACGCACTGGCATCCGCTCGAAGACACTACCGCTATTCACGCCTCGCATCCCACCACGGCCGCGTCGCTGCAAGCCCTGACTACCCGCCAGATGGCGGCGCTTAAACTGCTGGCGGGCGGCAAGGCGGATTTCCACGCCACGATCCAGGCCGGCGCGAATTTATCGACCATGTCCGCGCTGATCAAAAGCGGCTTGGCCAAGACCACGCAAATAGGGGGTGTGAAGTTTTGGGAAATTACTGAGGCGGGACTGGCGAAGTTGCGCAGTGAAATCTGATAAACGCGCTTTTGAATGAAGCAGATGAGCAACGGTCGAAAAGGATTCATTTTTCCGAAAGTCGCGCTCACCTGCTTTCTTGAAAACCACCGAAATGCCGCTCACGCGATAAGCGGAAACGGCATCCCCATGCAATCAGGGATCAGACCGCGACCGGCGCCTTGATGCCCGGGTGCGGATCGTAACCTTCGAGCGTGAAGTCCTCCAGCGCAAAAGAGAAGATGTCTTTCTTGACTGGATTGAGCTTCATCGTCGGCAAGGCGCGCGGTTCGCGGGCGAGCTGGGTTTTCACCTGCTCGAAGTGGTTGTTGTAGATGTGGCAGTCGCCGCCCGTCCAGATGAATTCGCCGGGTTCCAGATCGCAAACCTGCGCCAGCATCAGCACCAAGAGCGAATACGAGGCGATATTGAACGGCACGCCGAGGAAGAGATCGGCGGAGCGCTGGTAGAGCTGGCACGAGAGTTTGCCGTCAGCGACGTAGAACTGGAAGAAGGCGTGGCACGGCGGCAGCGCCATCTGCTCGATGTAGCCGACGTTCCAGGCCGAAACGATGATGCGGCGGCTGTCCGGATTGGTTTTCAGTGTTTTGACAACTTCGGCGATCTGGTCGACATGTGTGCCATCAGGCTTGGGCCAGTTGCGCCACTGGTAGCCGTAAACGGGGCCAAGTTCGCCGTCGTCCTTGGCCCACTCGTTCCAGATCGTCACGCCATTTTCTTGCAGCCAACGCACATTGGTTTCGCCGCGCAGGAACCAGAGCAATTCGACAATGATCGACTTCAGATGGGTTTTCTTGGTCGTGACAAGCGGAAAGCCTTGCGAGAGGTCGAAGCGCATCTGGTGACCGAAAATGCTGACCGTGCCCGTGCCGGTGCGGTCTTCCTTCTTGGTGCCGTTTTCCATCACATGCTGCAGCAGATCCAGATAGGTCTTCATTCTTTGTTCCTCGAATTCAGGTTCAGTTCGGGTCAGATTTCGATCGCGCGGTAGGCGACTTCAAGGATTTCAAGCTCTTCGATTCCGGATGGCGTTCTGAGTTGCACCACATCGCCCTCGCGCGCTTTCAAGAGCGCACGCGCCACCGGCGAAGTCCAGCTCACATGTTTTTTCTCGATGTCGGTCTCGTCGATGCCGACAATGCTCACGGTTTCTTCGCGGCCATCTTCGCGCGCATAAGTGACGGTGGCACTAAAGAAAATCTGGTCAGTCGGCTCGCGTTTTTCCGGATCGACGACTTCGGCGTTTTCAAGCCGTTTGGTCAGGAAACGGATACGGCCGTCGATCTGGCGCAGCCGGCGCTTGCCATAGATGTAATCGCCGTTTTCCGAACGGTCACCGTTGGAAGCCGCCCAGTTGATGATCTGCGTGAGTTCGGGGCGCTCTTTGTGCACCAGACGGTAAAGCTCATCCTGCATGCGCCGCCAGCCGCCCGGCGTCATGTAGTTCTTGCTGCCAACAGGAACACGCAGTTCCGCCGGCAGCTCGTCATCATCGTTATCCGTTTCTTTTTTGAAGGATTTGTTCATTGCGCGCCGCTACATCCGCATTGGTTTCCTGACCGTTCAAGCGCAGACCGGCCCATTTGACGATACCCAGCACTTCGATTTCGGTCAGCTCGTAGAACTGACCACGCTTGAGGCGCGAAGGCAGTTCGAAAGCACCAAAACGCACGCGCATCAGACGGCTTACGGTCAGGCCAAAGTGTTCGAACATGCGGCGAACTTCGCGGTTACGACCTTCGCGCAGAATCACGCGATACCAGTGGTTGCTGCCTTCACCGCCCACATCGACAATGCGCTTGAAATGCGCCGGGCCGTCTTCGAGTTCGATGCCCGCCAGAAGCTGTTTTTTCTGCTCGTCGGTCAGTTCACCCAGTACACGCACGGCGTATTCGCGCTCAACTTCAAAACGTGGGTGCATCATCTTGTTGGCCAGATCGCCCGATGTCGTAAAGATCAACAAACCCGAGGTGTTGAAGTCCAGACGACCGATGGCGATCCACTTGCTGTTGTCCAAGCGCGGCAGGCGGTCAAACACGGTAATCCGGCCTTCCGGATCATCGCGCGTCACCATTTCGCCTTCTTGCTTGTGGTAAATCACAATGCGCGGCAGACGATCTTGCCACTTGAGCTGCACGCGCTTGCCATCGAAACGCACTTCATCGCCCGGATGAACCTTTTCGCCCAGCTGCGCGATTTTGCCGTTGATCGACACACGCCCCGCTTCGATCGCTACTTCCATTTCGCGACGCGAGCCATAGCCGGTAAAGGCCAGCGCTTTTTGCAGGCGCTCGGCATTCAGTTGTGTGGTCGGCAGGCGTTTTTCGCGCAACTGCTTTTGCACCGCCACTTCCTTTTGCGAACCCGCCCGCACCCGCAGGCGTTTGGCCTTGGCGACCGGCGCTTTGCGCGTTTTGGTCGCAGGTTGCTCAGTAGCCGCTTCAGCCGGCTTGGCCGTGCGTGGCGCAGGCTTGCCACGACCACCGGCCGCGCGCACCTGCTCGGGGGAATTGAACCACTCGTCGCGACCGGCATCACGCGGCTTGCGGCTCTTTGCTCCGCGCGCGGCAGCGTTGTTGCTGGCCGCCTTCTGTTCCTGAATGGCGGGTTGCGGGCGGCGGGCGCGAGTGGTTTTCATGGGGGAAACTTCCGTCAAGGCAAAAACGCGCGATTATACCGTGAGTTAGCCTTCATCGTCGTTCAAAAAACAAAGGCCGCAGCTGCGGCCTCTGGATGCGCATCGGCGCGCTTTAAGTCGTGGTGAAAAAAACGATGCAACCCACACTGGTCACGCCCAAATTGAAATGCTGGTGAGCGAAATCTTCACCCGTCATTCGGGTTTCTACGCGACGAATCACGGTATAGAACAGCTCCACTTCCTTAAACCACTTCAGAAGGCAAGTATCGCCATTAATCAGATCGGCAATCGCACTGGCTTTAGCGTGCTCACCGATCACGACCACATGCGTCTCATCAGTGGATTGCAGCTGGATCGCGGGTGGAACGGTCACGCCGATCATCGCCAGATCAGCCACCAGTTTTTCGCCATAGCGCGATAACTCGCTGGCGGCGCGGGCGCGCACATCAGTCAGCGCAATTTGAGCCTCATTACCCGAACTCTGCGCCCCCAGCAAACGTAAAATTCCCTCATCCATGGACATCTCCAGTACTGCTTCCGCCATCATATTCACCGCTTCATCCTTGTCTCTAAGTTGAAAGATCCAGCCAGCAAAAACATCAGTAAATACCAATTGAGCCGACACTCAAACCAACAATTGAGACAATTTGTAGAGCAAAGCATGCGCTTCTCTGGGGCTTAAGTCATCCGGGTTGACGCTCATCAACTCCTGAATCACAGCATGGTCTTCAGGCTCAGTGGCGGGTAAGTTTGGTGCAAATAAATCACCCTGACCTGACGACAAAACACTACCTTGCTCCAATTCAACCAGCTTCTTTCTGGCCTGCCGAACCACCTCGCGCGGCACGCCCGCCAACTGCGCCACCGCCACGCCATAACTTTGCGAAGCCGGTCCATCCTGCACCGCATGCAGGAAAACGATCTTGTCCTTGTGCTCGACGGCGTCCAGATGCACGTTGGCGACCATCGCATAATCCTGCGCCAGCCGCGTCAGCTCGAAATAGTGCGTCGCAAAGAGCGTATAAGCGCGGTTCTTTTCGATCAGCTGTTTGGCAATCGCCCACGCGAGCGCGAGACCATCAAAGGTTGAAGTACCCCGCCCGACTTCGTCCATCAACACCAGAGAATGCTCCGTTGCATTGTTCAGGATGTTCGCCGTTTCGGTCATCTCGACCATAAAGGTCGAACGCCCGCCGGCCAGATCGTCTGACGCGCCAATTCGCGTGAAAATGCGATCGACCTTGCCGATCAGCGCGCTCGTCGCCGGCACAAAACTACCGACATGCGCGAGCAGCACGATCAGCGCAACTTGCCGCATATAGGTCGATTTACCGCCCATATTCGGCCCGGTGATTAAAAGCAGCTTGCGTGCCAGATGCAGGTCAACGCCATTGGGGATGAAGTCGTCGATCTGTGCTTCGACCACTGGATGGCGGCCGGCTTCAATGCGGATTGCGGTTTCATCGACAAATTCGGGCGCGACGTAGTTGCCGAGCGCCGCGCGACTGGCAAGACTCGCGAGCACATCAACCGTCGCAATCGCTTGCGCCGCCAGTCGCAAAGCCGACAGATGCCCCTGCAATTGCTCCAATACGCCCTCAAACAGGGCTTTTTCCAACGCGAGCGAGCGCTCTTGCGCCGAAAGCGCCTTGTCTTCAAAGGTCTTGAGTTCCGGCGTAATGAAACGCTCGGCGTTTTTCATGGTCTGGCGGCGACGGTAATCGTCGGGCACCTGATCCAGATACGAATTGGTGATTTCGATAAAGAAGCCAGCCACTCGGTTGTACTCAACGCGCAGATTGGCAATGCCGGTGCGCTCGCGCTCGCGCGCTTCCATTTCGATCAGGAACTGGCCGCAGTTGTGCTGAATGCCGCGCAACTCATCCAGATCCGCAGAGAAGCCGTCAGCGATTACCCCGCCTTCGCGCAATACCACGGAAGGTTCGGGCAGGATGGCGGCGGCGAGCAGCGCATGAATCGACTGATCTGGCTGCAGCGCAGCGCGCATCGCAACTAAAAGCTCGCCGTCGGGCAAAAGG
>CAXYUI010000112.1:0-6159 GCA_964291975.1 uncultured Formivibrio sp.
TCTTGCTCGAAGAAGAACTTGGCGTCAGAAAGACGGGCTTTCAGCACGCGGGCATTGCCCTGAATGATGTGCGTCGGATCAGCCGTTTCGAGATTCGAAACCACCAGGAAACGCGGCAGCAGCTTGCCGTTTTGATCCAGCAGCGGGAAATACTTCTGATGCTGCTGCATCGACAGGATCAGGCATTCCTGCGGCACTTTCAGAAAATCAGCCGGGAACTCGCCGATGTAGACCATCGGCCATTCAACCAGCGCGCTCACTTCATCAAGCAGGCCTTCCGATGGCGCAATCTGTGCATCGGCAACCTTGGCAGCGGCATTGAGCTGCGCTTCGATATTGGCGCGACGCTCAGCAAAGCTCGCTACCACTTTGCCTTCGTTCAAGAGCTGGCTGGCGTAGCTGTCGGCATGGGTGATCGTGATCTCGCCTTGCGAGAGGAAACGGTGGCCGCGCGTGATGCGACCGGATTCCAGATGCAAGACCTTGGCCGGAACGATGTCCGCGCCGTGCAGCACCGTCAGGTTATGCACCGGGCGAATGAACTGACCATCGCGGTCGCCCCAGCGCATCATTTTGGGCGCAGGCAATTTTTTGAGCGCAGCTTCAATGATGCCGGACAGCACATCGGTGAGTGGCTGACCTTTCTTGACGGTCTTGAAGAGGAAAACATCCTGCTTGCCATCCGAGCCTTTTTCCAGCTGATCGAGCTGCTCAGCACTCAGACCCACCGAGCGCGCAAAACCCAAGAGCGCCGGGCTTGGCTGGCCATCTTTAAAGCCTGCCGCCACAGCCGGGCCTTTCTTTTCGATTTGCTGGTCGGGCTGGATCGCTGCAACGGCAGAAATCGACACCGCCAGACGGCGTGGGCTCGCGAACATCGCCGACTGGCCGTCTTTGGCCACAAAACCCAACTTGGCGAGTTCTTCAAAAATGGTGGTGGCAAACGAAGTGCCGAGGCGGTTCAAAGCCTTGGGCGGCAATTCTTCGGTCAAAAGTTCAATCAGCAGGGTCTGACTCATTTTGTCTTCTCGTCACGGCCGTTTTTTTCGGCCATCAATTTGCAAATCTGTTTTACGAAATCCGCACCAAAGGTGTTGGGCGCGGGGGATTCCCAATCGCGCTGATACCCCGCCATCGCATAGCGGGCGACCTCAGCGTCATTTTCATCATGCAAGGCCACTTCCGCCCCCGCCATGCGAGCACTCGGACAATCAATCGCCTGACGCGTGTATTTCTTGCGGAACTTGCCCTTGGAAACGCCGTCGACCTGATCCTCGTTAAAATCCTGCAACATCCACACATAGGTGTAAGCCGTGCCGTTTTTGGGGCCTTCTTGCACAATGGAATCGATGTTCACACGCACTTCGAAATCGGCCATGACGCCATAACGTCGCCATTCCCCTTTAAGCGGGACGGGTGCGGCCGGTTCTCCTTGCTCGTAACCGAGCTTGCCTTCGCAAGCGGCAAGAAGCAGGGTCAGCAACAGGATTTTTCGCATGGCGTTCTCCTTGGGGAGCGTTTAGGCCTTGCACATCGGAAAGCCAAGGCGCTCGCGGCTGTCGTAGTAAGACTGCGCCACTTGCCGCGCCAACGCCCGCACCCGGCCGATGTAAGCCGCGCGCTCGGTCACCGAGATCGCGCCGCGCGCATCGAGCAAGTTGAAGGTGTGCGAACACTTCATCACCATCTCGAACCCCGGCAGGGCCAAACCGGCATCCATCAGACGCTTGGCTTCGCCTTCGAAGTCATTAAAGAGTCGGAACAAGAGTTCGACGTTGGAATGCTCGAAGTTGTAGGTCGATTGCTCGACTTCGTTCTGGTGGTAGATGTCGCCGTAAGTGACCTTTTGGCCATTCGGGTACACGGTCCAAGTCAGGTCGTAGACGTTTTCCACGCCCTGCAGGTACATCGCCAAACGTTCAACGCCGTAGGTGATTTCACCCAGCACCGGCTTGCAATCCAGACCACCCACTTGCTGGAAGTAGGTGAACTGCGTGACTTCCATGCCGTTGAGCCACACTTCCCAACCGAGGCCCCAGGCGCCCAGCGTTGGGGATTCCCAGTCATCTTCCACAAAGCGGATATCGTGCACGCTGGTGTCGATGCCCAGTTCGCGCAAGCTGCCCAGATAGAGTTCCTGGATATTGTCCGGCGACGGCTTGAGCACCACTTGGTATTGGTAGTAGTGCTGCAGGCGGTTCGGGTTTTCACCATAACGGCCGTCTTTCGGACGGCGCGAAGGTTGCACATAAGCCGCATTCCAAGGCTCAGGCCCGAGCGCGCGCAAGAAAGTGGCGGTATGGAAAGTACCGGCGCCCACTTCGATATCGTAAGGCTGCAGCAATGCACAGCCCTGTTTGGCCCAGTAATTCTGGAGTTTGAGGAGGATTTCCTGAAAGGTCAGCATGGTTTTTCTCTGCCGTCATAATGCGGCTTGTTTCGGAAATGGGCGGATTTTACCAGATTTGCCGCAGCTAAGTCCGTCCTACCCGTGATCTGGCTTTCTGGCCAGCCATGCTTCGTTTATCCTTGCACATCTGAACAGGCTGGCTCGAAACTGACATACACGGGGAACCTCGGTCGACCTTCGCAACCCAAGCCTTCTGCTCCTCTGAACCGGATTCACCATGAAACTGCTTTTCGCCCCGCTATTGGCTCTGGCGCTCCCCGCCTTGGCGGCTGTTGACCTTGCCGCGCTGCAAGATGCGCCACGCACCCGCAAAATCACGCAACTAGAAGCCATTGCCCAATCCGCTCGCGGCGACCTGTTGGAAATGTATCCGCGCTATCACTTGCTTCTGGCGCAAATCGATGCAATCGGCGAGCAAGATGCCAACGATTTTCTGAATCGTTACCCGAACACCCCGCTGGCAGAGCGCTTTCGCGGCGAGTGGTTAAAAGAACTCGGTCGACGCAAGAACTGGACAGCTTTTCTGAATGACTATTCCCGCGTAGAAAGCCCGGATGTAGACCTGCGCTGCCTCAATGGCCAGGCTCAACTGGCGCAAGGCCAAACGGACGCCATCTTGTCGCTGCGCCCACTGTGGTTTTACGGCAATGGTCGACCAGAAAGTTGCACACCGATTTTTGATGCCCTCTTTGCCAGCGGCAAATTAACGCAAGACGATGTCTGGCTACGCATCCGCCTCGCGCTGGCCGAAAGTCGCCTGGAGCTGGCAACGCTGCTGGCCAGCCGCATAGGCGTCAGCAGCCTGAACCACAAAGTTCTTAGCCGGATTACGCAAAATCCGGATAAACATCTTATCGATTCGAGTAGTCGCGCAGGCCGAGAAATGGCGCTGTACGCGCTTTCCCGGCTTGCGCGCACAGATCCGGACAAAGCCGCCGAACGTGTGGAACAACTGGGCAGCTGGCCGGCCGCCGACCTGCGCGCAGCGTGGCAGTTGATTGCGCTCGCAGCGGCGCGCAAGCATCACCCTCAAGCCAGCAAATGGTTTGAATGGGCCGGCAATGATGATGCTGCGCCCGAAACCCGCGCCTGGGCGGTGCGCGCCGCTTTGCGCCAGCAAGATTGGCAACGTGCGCTCGAGCGCATTGACGTACTCCCCGAACGCAATGAGGTCACTTGGCGCTACTGGCGCGCACGCGCGCTCAGCGAACTGGGGCGCAAGCAAGAAGCCAATGCGCAATGGATCGCCATTGCCGACGGTCACGACTATTACAACCTGTTGGCGCGTGAAGAACTGGGCGCGATCGCCGAACCACCCAATATCCAATACCACCCCAACGACAACGAGGTTCGCAGCGTCTCCAGTTTGCCTGGCATTCAACGCGCATTGGCCTTGCTTGAGGGTGGCTGGCGGACGGAAGCGATTCGGGAATGGGCATGGGCCATGCGAGGCCTGCCCGATCAGCGCCTTTTGGCCGCAGCCGAACTGGCGCGCCGACAAGGCTGGTATGACCGCGCCATCTACGCGGCCGAGCGCACCCGGACTTTGCACGATTTCTCGCTGCGCTATCTCGCGCCTTACCACGAGATCATCGAACCACAGGCCGAACGCACGGGTCTGGAAGCGGCTTGGGTCTATGGGCTGATGCGCCAGGAAAGCCGCTTTGTGAACACGGCGCGCTCCAGCGTGGGCGCAGGCGGTCTGATGCAATTGATGCCGGCGACCGCGCAGTGGGTCGCCAAAAAACTGGGCTGGAAAAAGCTCGAACCGGGCGCGGTCAACGATATCGAAACCAATGTCACGCTGGGTACAACGTATCTGCAACATATCTGGCAGCAATTGGGCAACAGCGCGGTTCTGGCGACCGCAGCCTATAACGCCGGCCCCGGCCGCGCGCGGCAATGGCAGACAGATAGCACGCTCGGCGCCACCATCTACATCGAAACCATCCCGTTTTCGGAAACCCGGGATTACGTCAAAAAGGTCATGGCCAATGCCATGCATTACGCGCACGCTTTTCGCACGCCAACCCGGCCACTTAAAGCGCGCATCGGCGTGATCCCGCCGCGCGGCGGCAGCGTTGACGATACGCCGTGAAAAATGCCTGTCGCAATGGCAGGCAATCACACAGTTTTTTACTTCAAGCGTCGGTTAAACTGACTGCGATTCAAAACAAACACAGGGGAAACACCATGCGCATCGCCGTATTTGACAGCAAGCGTTACGACAAGGCTGCCATCACGCAGGCCAACAAGGCCTTTGGCCACAAAGTTGAATTCTTTGAAGACCGCCTGAACCGCAGCACCGTGCCGCTGGCCGCAGGCTTTGACGCTGTTTGCCCTTTTGTGAACGACCGCGTGGATGCCGCCACGCTGGAAGAACTCGCTCGACTGGGCGTCAAACTGGTGACGCTGCGCTCAGCCGGATTTAACTCGGTGGATATCGCTGCCGCCGCCCAGTACGGCATCAAGGTCATGCGCGTGCCGGCCTATTCGCCAGAGGGCGTGGCCGAACACGTTTTTGCGCTGCTTTTAACGCTGGTACGCCGCACCCACCGCGCTTATGTGCGCGTGCGCGACGGCAACTTCTCGCTCGACGGCCTCGTTGGTTTCAACCTGCACGGCCGCACATTTGGCGTCGTGGGCGCGGGCAAGATCGGCATCGCCACCTTGCGCATCGCCAAGGGCTTTGGCATGAAGCTGCTCGCTTATGACCGCACGCCGGACAACCCCCATGTGACCGAACTGGGGGGCGAAAACGTCAGCTTGGAAGAGCTGATGGAGCGCTGCGACATCATCTCGCTGCACACGCCACTGACGCCGGAAACGCATCACATGATTAACGCCCAAGCGCTCTTTGGCATGAAGCGCGGCGCGGTCATCGTCAACACCAGCCGCGGCGGCCTGATCGATACCGAAGCCTTGCTGGTCGCGCTCAAATCCGGCCAGATCGGCGGCGTGGGTCTGGATGTATACGAGCGCGAAGAAGGCGTGTTCTTTGAAGATTTGTCGTACACCGCCCTGCAAGACGATCTGCTGGCTCGTCTCACCACTTTCCCTAATGTGGTGATTACTTCCCATCAGGGCTTTTTGACCGAAGAAGCGCTCTCCAACATCGCCGATACCATGCTGGCCAATGCCAGCGCGTTCGAAAATGGCGAACCCTTGTTGAACGAAGTCCATCCTTGATTCGCAACGGCTCCGGCTTTAGGCCGGAGCCTATGCCTCATTAGGCTTGCCACACCCATTCCCGCATCCCCAAAAACGAAATGCAGGCCGGTTTTGCATCGTCCTGTTAGACTCGCGGCATGAATGCCCGCTCCATTCCTTTGCGCCGCCGCTTGCCGCGCGCGCGCTTTCTGCTTCTGCCCGGATTACTCACTGCACTGGGCGTGCTGGCCTGCGGTTTCTGGCTACTATTCCTGCCCGCCCCACGCCAGCTTTTGCCCCCGATTCTGATCGCGGCGGGCGGTTTTTTGCTGCTCAGCCTGTTCGCGCTATGGAGTGATATCCGCACCCGCCTCAGCACCGAAGCGCGCCTGCAAGCCGGAACCTCGCTGCGCATTGCCGTGGAAGACGCGCTCGAAGCCGGCATCCATGTGCTTGATCGTCAGGGGCGCATGATTTATGTGAACCGCGCCTTCACGTTGATGACGGGCTGGCGCCAGGAAGAGCTGGCCAGTAAAAGCTTGCCCCTGCCCTGTTGGCCGCCCGAGGAAATCGACCGCTGCGAAACCGCGTACCGCGCG
>CAXYUI010000113.1:0-6152 GCA_964291975.1 uncultured Formivibrio sp.
CCACAGCCGCGTCGGTCGCCAGATAGCCCAACATCGTCGCCATATTCGGGTGAATCATGCCCGCGCCCTTCGAGATCCCCGTCAGCGTCACGGTCTTGCCGCCGAGCACGATCTGCTTGCTGGCTGCTTTGGGCGCGGTGTCGGTCGTCATGATCGCGTAGGCGGCTTCGTACCAGTGCGCCGGGGCGAAATCGGCCACGGCGGCCGGCAGGGCGGCGATGATCTTGTCCGCCGGCAGCGGCTCCAGAATCACGCCAGTCGAAAACGGCAGAATCTGCTTTTGCTCGACTTTGAGTTCTTTGGCGAGCGCGGCGCAGATAGACTGCGCGCGGGCGAGGCCGTCGGTGCCGGTGCCTGCGTTGGCGTTGCCGGTGTTGACCACCAGCGCGCGGATGCCGCCAGAGAGCAGATTCTCGCGGCAGATATGCACCGGCGCGGCGCAGAAACGGTTGAGGGTAAACACGCCGGCAGCGCGGCTGCCTTCAGCCAGACGGAACACGGTGACATCCTTGCGGCCCGGCGTTTTGACGCCAGCGGAGGCGATGCCGATTTCGACACCGGCAACGGGAAGGAGATGTTCGGGTTTCAGTTCAGGCAAATTCACGGGCATGGCATGACCTCTTGGGCGACTACGAAATAAAGCGGAAATTCTAACCGAAGCATGGGCGGCGTTGAGTGAATTTCCGGCGCGGATCAAAAGAAAAACGGCCGGGTTGCCCCGGCCGTAGTGTTGGATCTGGATTCAAAGCCGGAAGCTGCTGGCGGCCTTTTGCAGTTCTTGCGCCAGATCGTTCAGGCGGCGAACCTGATCGTTGGCCGAATGCACGGCCGCGTTCGATTCTTCGACCATCTGGGCAATGCGCTCGACATTGCTGGCGATGCTGTTGCTGGCCTGACTTTGCTCCTGCGCCGCGTTGGCGACTTCGCGTGTTTTTTCCAGCGTGGCTTGCGCGCCGCCTTCAATTTCGCGCAGTGCGGCTGCTGCGTCTTCAGTGAGTTTGGCGCCGATCGAAACCTGATTGCGCACTTCATCCATGCGCGAAGCGGCCTGGTCGGTATCGCTCTGAATCGCCAGGATCGTGCGGTTGATGTCCTGCGTGGCACTGGCGGTGCGTTCGGCCAGCTTGCGCACCTCATCGGCGACTACTGCAAAGCCGCGCCCGTGCTCGCCGGCGCGCGCTGCTTCGATGGCGGCGTTGAGCGCCAGCAGGTTGGTTTGTTCGGCGATTTCTTTGATGACTGAACTCATGCTGTTAATTTCACGCGAACGATCCACTAATCCGCGAATGAGTTCGGCGGTATCGGTGACATCGTTGGCCACCTTGCGGATTTCGCTGGCAGCGTGCACCGTTTGTTGTTCCCCCTGTGCGGCCAGGCGCTCTGCAGTTTCCGAATTGGTTTCGGTCTCGCGGGCACTTGGGGAAATATGACTGATGCTCACTGTCATTTCCTCGATCGCGGCTGCGGTGGAGGATGTGGCTGCTGAACTCATTTCTGCGCCTTGGCTGACTTGTTCCATTTCCTGGCTCAGTTCACTGGCTGAACTGGACAGGATGCGCGATGCGCTATGAAAGCGTTCAACCATCTGGCGCAGCGCGCCTTGCATCACACGCATCGAGCCCAAAAGGCTGCGCTCCGACCCTTCGATCTGGCGAGTCAGATCGCCTTGGGCGATGGCTAGCGCAATTTCGGAGGCGTACTGCGGCTCGCCGCCAAGCTGGCTGTTGATTTTGCGCAGCATCCCCAGTGACAGCACCGCCATGATGACCAGCAAAGCACCGACCAGAATCAGCAAAATACCGGCTTGTCGCCAGAATGCGCGATTGATGTCGTCCACAAAAAAGCCCGTGCCAATCATCCAGCCCCAAGGTTCAAAGATCGTCACTCCGTTGAGCTTGGGTTCGTGTTCTTTTTGACCGGGCTTGGCAGTCATGATTTCAATCAGGCCGATCCCGTCACCAGACTGTTTCAGCGCATCGCCATAAGCCTGCACTGTGGTGCGACCATCGGGCAGTTTGCTGCCGGGATCTTCTTTGCCGACCCGTTCGGGATTCGGGTGCACCACCAGCATTTGGTAGCCGCTGCTGCCGCGTACAAAGAGGTAGTCGTTCTTGTTGCGCAGATTGCCAAGTGCAGTCTTGGCCAGTGTTTGCGCATCGTCGTTGGACAAGGTGCCCGCTTGCGCTTGCTTGTAATAGTGATCGGCAATGCCGGCGGCCATTTGTAACAGTGTGCGTAACTGGTTTTCGCGTTCGGTCACCAGTTGGCTACGCAAACTGAAGAGCGCCGTGCCTGAAATCACAATCATGCCCAAGAGCGCGGTCAGGATAATGACCAAAATGCTGGTTTTCAGTTTCATGGGGAGAATCTCCGGAATCGGTGGTGCAGACGGTGTGCCGTTTGCATAAAAGGAGCATAGACGCTGGAATCATGTCGCGAAAATGCAATGCCATCCATTGTTTACTGCGGGAGGCACTCAGCGATGGCTCTGCAGGATTTTGCGGATGGGCGCGGGCAACCCCAGTTGCAAGGCATCGCAAGGGTCGAACCAGCTGGTATTGGCATCGGCCAGCTGATCGGTTTTTCCGAAAACGTGGCCGGGCAAGGGGGTGATTTGCAGTTTGAAGTGGGTAAAAACATGGCTGAAATCGGCCAGCGCCGGATCAAATTCAACCTGCAGCCCAAAGCGCTGTTCACAGAAGGCTCGGGCGCTGAGGGTGTCCGTGGTTTCCGGCAGACTCCACAAACCGCCCCAGATCCCGGCCGGAGGGCGGCGTTCCAGCAGAATCTGACCGCGATCTTCGATCAGTAGCAGCACCGTATGGCGTTCGGGCTGGCTTTTTTTGGGCTTGGGCGTCGGCAATTCGGTTTGCCGGCCGGTGAGTCGCGCTTGGCAGTCGAAGGCTTGGGGGCAAGCGGTGCAGTTTGGGCGTTTAGGCGTGCAGACTGTGCTGCCCAGATCCATCAAACCTTGTGTGTAGGCGGTGAGGTCGCTGGCTGGGAGCAGACTTTCTGCTAATGCCCAGAGGCGATGTTCCACGGCTTTCTGGCTTGGATGTCCTTCAATGCCCGCCCAGCGGGTCAGTACCCGTTTGACGTTGCCATCCAGAATCGCCGCGCGCGTGCCAAACGAAAAAGCACTGATCGCTGCCGCGGTTGAACGACCGATGCCGGGTAGCTCGGCCAACAGGGCAGGGTCGGCCGGAAACACGCCACTGAAGCGATCCATCACCATTTGCGCAGCCCGATGCAGATTGCGCGCGCGTGAGTAATAACCGAGCCCGCTCCATTGCGCGAGCACCTCATCGAGCGAGGCGGCGGCAAGGCTCGCCACATCCGGAAAGCGCGCGGTAAAACGCAGGAAATAATCGATAACAGTGGTGACTTGTGTCTGCTGCAGCATGATTTCCGACAGCCAGACCCGGTACGGGTCGGACACCTGCCAAGGCAAATGGTGGCGGCCGTACTGGCGCTGCCAGGCGATCAGGCGTTCGGCAAAGTTCATTTTCGTGCCGGTTTACTGGCCGATTGACGCGCTATGATCTGCTCTTTCAGATCGGCATAGTCGACCTTGTATTCCGGGGCATTCAAAGGGCCGACCAATTGAATGGGAAGGGTCAATCCCGCGAGCTTTTTCAATTCTGGCGCTTGCGAACGGGTTTTGGCTTTGATGGTGTAATCCATATTGCCAGCGGGCAAATCCATAAAACCCGCGCCGCTTAATTGCAGATCGCGAGTCGCAATATTCAAATCGTTATTGGTGATGATGCCGTGGCGAACCACCAAATTGGCGCGCAAAGCGCTAAATGCGGTGTGCGAATTCAAAATGGGTTTGGGCTTGCTATCGGTCTGTTGCAGCTGGCTGGCGGCCGCGCGCACCAGTGCTTCAATGTCGATGCCCTGAATACTGCCGGCATTCAGTTGTGCCTTGATATTGCCGCCGGCGGTGCGGCGCAGATCGGTGAGTTTATTGCCAACTGCAGCAAGATCCAGATCGAGATGCCCGCGCCCGGAAAAGCGCTCGGTTTTGAATAAGTCGGCAAATAGCGGGGTGATATTCATATTGCTTAATCGCTGTTGCAATCGAAATGCGGGAGCGCGGCGACCATCGCTTAAATTGGTGTCGATTTCAGCTCGACCCGAGAGCCTTCCTTCGTAGATAGTGGCGTCCAGCGGCTCAAGAACCAGTTTGCGATCGGCTGCTTTGAGCTGGAAAGCCAGATCGTTGACCCGCATTTTTTGCAGCACCAACTCGCCGATTTTTACCGAGCCATTTGCGCGCAATCGATTCAGCCACCAGAAATCGAAAGCGCGCTCCTGATCGATTTCTTTGGCGCCCGCGGTGACCGCAGGCAGATAAGGGGTGAGGTCAAGGCGAGCCAAGTCCAAATCAAAGCTGTAACGGGGGGCAATAAAGTCTTCAATTCGCACGCTGGCTTCTAATGCGGCATGATCGAGCAGGCCGCTGCTGTCGAGTTCAAGTTTTTCCTCGCGCAAATCGAGCAGGCCATCGCCTTCCAGTTCGAACGGAATCGCCCCGCGCGGCAAATCACGATTGCCGTATTGCCCTTGCAGCTGATAGCCGTTCAAGCGCGCGACCACCAGCGCTTCCAGCTCCAAAGGGCTGGTGAAATCCAGGATTAACTGCTGTTCCGGGCTGTGCAAGCGAGCGTGGATTTCGGCTTTCTCAGCGCGCAGCAATTGGCCGGTGGCGCCGACAAATTCAGGAACCAGAACTTCGGTTGAAAAACTGCCGCTGGCGCTTTGCATCTTGGCGGACAGGCTGAATTTCTCCAGCGCCAGTGCAGCCGGGCTGACTCGGATCGACGGCAAGTTAAGCGCCAGACTCCAGTTCTGACCGGCGCGTTTGAGCCCGCCCTCAAGTTTGAGCTCACCCCCTGAAAGTCGCAGCGGATTCCAGCCATAGACCAGCTTGCCAGTGGCTTTCAGTTGCGCTTCCTCAATGCCATCAACCGCATGACCTTGTTGCTGGATATCCAGGATCAGGTCGGCAATGCGCAGCTGTTTTTCATCCTTGTGGTAACGCACCGCCGCTTGCGCATTGAGTTTCCCCTGCCAGGCGGCCGCGTGACCTTCTTCTCCGGCGAGCAGCACGCCGGCGGCCGTGAGCTGTCCGCTACGCGAATCGGAAAGATCGGTCATGGCCAGATCGAGCGCGGTGACACGCAAGCGTCGACCCTGTTCATCGGCCAGCAAGAGGGCAGCGTCGCGAAAATGCACATTTTCCAGCGCGATCTGCACCCGCGCTGAATCGCGGGTCAGCAACAGATCCTCGAAGTTATAACTACCATCTTCACGCCGCATCACGTTCAGGCGTGGCGCTTCAAATTCCAAGGAGCGGATCGACAATTGCCGTTTCAGCAGCGGCCATAGCGCCAGATTGGCGCGCAACTGGCTGGCCTCGGCAAAAATCTTTCCGCTGCGAGGCTCGGAAAGACTGACGTCATTCAATACGATTTCGGGATGAGGCAGCAGCAGAATCCGGGTCGCCCCGTTGACGGAAAGCGTGCGGCCGGTTTCGCTCAATAGTTTGGCGGCAAGCTCATTGCGCACCAGATCGATAGAAATTAGGCGTGGCAGCACGGCTGCAATCAGCGTAATGCTGAATACCAGCAGCAGTGAAATTCTGAAGGGGCGGGAATGGCGCCAATCCATGCCTTGATCGTGTGTGGGTGAGAACTGGCCGATTATGCTCAGGAAAGGCTGAAAATCCTAGTGGTATGATGCTTTCCTTTGTCCATTTTTCTCATGCCCGCCATTACCGAATTCAAAGTGCACGGTTTTCATCTTGACCTGTACGGCCATGTCAATCACGCCCGTTATCTGGAATTTCTGGAAGCGGCGCGCTGGAGTCTGCTTGAAGGTGCGGTGCTCGATTGGTTCATGGCTCAAAACTACGCGCTGGTAGTCACCCGCATCGACATCCGCTACCTGCGTCCGGCCACCATGGGGCAGATCTTGCGTGTTGAAACGGGTCTTGCTGAATTTCAGGCTCGCAGCGCGCTGATCCGGCAAAAAATCTTCAATAAGGAAAGCGGCAAGCTCTTGACCGAAGCCGATGTGACCATCGCCGTGCTGCACCCCTCTTCGCCGCGCGCGCTGGCCTTGGAGGGCGAAATCGCCCGGCAATT
>CAXYUI010000114.1:0-6052 GCA_964291975.1 uncultured Formivibrio sp.
CGGCACCCCCGCACCCCCAAGGCCTTCGACGAGATAGCCGCCGATCAGCGTGGCGAACATAAAGCCGAGCGAGCCAAAAATCCGCAGTCGCGAATATTTGCCGTTGTCGCCCTGAAAAAAAGCGATGATGGCGGCTTCGACCTGCGGCAGTGCGGCGCTCCAGAAAAAGCTCGACACAAAAACGGCCACAAACATCCAGACGAAATCGCGCGTAAACAGCAAAATCGACATGCCGGCAAGACCGCCGAGCCCGGCCACGCGCAGGATCAGCGTGCGTCGCCCGGTGTAATCGGCAAGCCAGCCCCACAAGGCTGGCGCGTAAATGCGGTTGATTTGCGGCAAGGACGTCAACAGGCCAATCATCGCCATCGGCACGGCCAGGGATTTGAGGTACGGCCCCCAGTACGGCGAGAAGATGCCAAGAAAACCGTAATAGAAAAGATAGAAACCGGCAAAAGAAGCCAGTTGACGAGGCGTCATAAAGATCAGTCTTCAGAATCCGGGCGATGCCCGAAGAGTCAGGGGATTTCCTTGAACTGCTGCGCCGCCACGCGCAGGTAGTAGAACATCGAAACAATGGTCAGGATGCCAGCCAGATAGAGCGCGAGCGTGCCAATCAGCGGGATCGGCAGCCAGTGCAAGCCCGGCAATGGCATGTAAAACAGCAGAAAACCAATCGCAACCATCTGCGCGGTGGTCTTGAGCTTGCCGATCATATTGACCGCTACGCTTTTGGATTTACCGAGCTGAGCCATCCATTCGCGCAGTGCAGAAATGGTGATTTCGCGGCCGATGATGATGAAAATCAGCCAAGCCGGCGCGCGATCGAGTTCAGCCAACAGAATCAGCGCAGCCGCCACCATCAGTTTGTCTGCGACCGGATCGAGAAAAGCGCCAAACGCGGAGGTCTGGTTCCATTTGCGCGCCAGATAGCCATCGAACCAATCGGTGATGGCCGCCAGCGCGAACAACACAGTGCCCAGCAGATTTTTGCAAGCCAGACTGATCTGCGCGTCAGGCAGATAGAAAATGCCAACAAAGATCGGGATCAGCGCCACGCGCAGCCAGGTCAGCAAAATCGGCAAATTCAATGGCATATTCATCGTTATTCAGCCCCGCAGGGCAGCATGGATTTTCTCGGCGAGCGCGCGGTTGATGCCGTCGACCTGCATCAGGTCTTCCACGCTCGCAGCCTTGACGCCCTGCAGTCCGCCGAAGCGCGCCAACAGTTTTTGCCGCCGTTTGGGGCCGACGCCTTCAATATCTTCCAGACTTGAGGCCACCCGCGCTTTCGCGCGCCGCGCCCGGTGTCCGGTGATCGCAAAACGGTGCGCTTCGTCGCGAACCTGCTGAATCAAATGCAGGCCGGGATGATCGCGCGGCAATTGTATCGTATTTCCCGTCGCGGCCACGACCAATTGCTCAAGACCCGGTTTACGGGTTTCGCCTTTGGCCACGCCAATCAGTACAGGCTCAGAGAGCCCCACTTCAGCCATCACCTCGACCGCCATGCCAAGCTGACCCTTGCCGCCATCAATCAGGACCAGATCGGGCGCCACGCCCTCGCCTTCGGCGATTTTTTCATAGCGGCGCGTTAACGCTTGTTTCATCGCGGCGTAATCGTCGCCGGGCGTGATGCCGCTGATATTGAACCGCCGGTATTCCTTGGGCTGCATGTCGAGCCGGTCGAACACCACGCAGGAAGCCACCGTCGCCTCGCCCATGGTGTGCGAAATATCGAAGCATTCGATGCGCGCCGTGGTGTCCGGCAAGCCCAGCGCTTCCACCAGCGCGGCCATACGGCCTTCCTGGGTCGTGCTATGTTGCGCGCGCTGCAAGATCGCCAGTTCGGCATTCTTTCTGGCCATTTCCAGCCAAATGCGGCGCTCACCGTTCGGATTGCTATTGATGATGACTTTGCGAGCAGCCTGCTGAGTCAGTAACTCAGTCAGCAGCGCACTATTTTCTGGTTCAGGCGAACACAGCAGCAAAGGCGGTACGCTGCGTTCCAGATAGTGCTGAGAAAGAAAGGCCTCCAGCGCCTGCGCTGGATCGTAACCGTCGGCATGACTCGGAAACAGATTCTTGTCGCCGACATGGCGTCCGCCGCGCACCATTGCCAGATTCACGCACAACATGCCCTGCGCCACCACACAGGCAACGATGTCGACATCCTGCTCGCTGGTATTCGATGACACGAACTGCTTTTCCTGAATCCTTGAAAGCGCCTGGATCTGATCTCGCACCGCTGCGGCTTCTTCAAATTTCCACTCTTCGGCCAATGTCGCCATGCGCGCTTCAAGCTCATCAACCAGCTCGCTGGCCTTGCCGTTGAGGAACTTCACCGCGCTCATCACATCAGCGCGGTAATCCTCGGCACTGATTTCATTGGTGCATGGCGCCGAGCAACGCTTGATCTGGTGCAAAAGGCAGGGCCGCGAGCGGTTGGTGAAGACGGAATCTTCACAGGTGCGCAGCTTGAACACCTTTTGCAAGAGCTGGATGCTTTCCTTGACCACAAAGCCATTCGGAAAAGGGCCGAAATATTGATTTTTGCGATCGAGCGCACCGCGGTAATAGGCCAGACGCGGAAAAGCGTGGCCAGTCAGCACCAGATAGGGATAAGTCTTATCGTCGCGAAACAGAATGTTGTAGCGCGGCGAGAGCGCCTTGATGAGATTGTTTTCCAGCACCAGCGCTTCAGCTTCCGAGCGCACCACGGTCGTTTCAATTTTGGCGACTTGGCGCAGCATCAAACGGATGCGCGGACTGTGGTCGTTTTTCTGGAAATACGAACTCACCCGCCGCTTCAGATCAATCGCCTTGCCGACATACAGCACATTATTGTCGGCATCCAAATAGCGATACACGCCGGGCAGATGCGGCAGATTGGCGACGATTTCCAGCAGGGGATCGGGCTGGGCGACAGATTGGGCGGCTTCAGTCATAAGAGGAAACTTTTGCAGAAACGGCATTTTAACCGACGGCCAGGTTCATGCGCGCGGCGAGTTCTTGTACCATGCCTGACTTGCCCAATGTTTTTTCTCAAGAGCCACCATGAAATCCGCCAACGCAGCCCAGATTACAACGATTGCCCAAACCTTCGGCACCCCCGCCTGGATTTACGACGCCGCCGTGATTCGCGAGCGCATCGGCCAGTTGAAAGCTTTTGACGTGATCCGCTTTGCGCAAAAAGCCTGCTCGAACACCCACATCCTGCGCCTGATGCGTGAACAAGGCGTGAAAGTCGATTCGGTTTCGCTCGGTGAAGTTGAACGCGCGCTGGCTGCCGGTTATACGGTCGATGAAATCGTCTTTACCGCCGACCTGCTCGATCGCGCCACACCCGCCCGTGTGGCTGATCTCAAACGCGCCGGCCACGCCGGCCCGCCGCAGATCCTTGAGCAACTCGGCCAGGCCAGCCCCGGCCACCCGGTCTGGCTGCGCATCAATCCTGGCTTTGGCCACGGCCACAGCCAGAAAACCAATACAGGCGGCGAGCACAGCAAGCATGGCATCTGGCACGAACACCCTGAAGCAGCGCTGGCACTGATCGATCAACATCAACTCAAGTTGGTCGGTCTGCATATGCACATTGGCTCGGGCGTCGATTACAGCCACTTGCAAGAAGTCTGCGCTGCGATGGTGGCGCTGGTGAAACGCGCAGGACGCGACATCGAAGCGATTTCGGCCGGCGGCGGCCTGTCGATCCCTTACAAGATCGGCGGCGAGCGCATCGACACCGCGCACTACTTTGGCCTGTGGGATGCTGCGCGCCGCGAAGTCGAAGCGCATCTGGGGCACAAGGTCACACTGGAAATCGAACCGGGTCGCTTCCTCGTTGCCGAATCGGGCAAGCTCGTTTCTGAAGTGCGCGCCAAGAAAGATGCCGGCAAGAACCACTTTGTCCTTGTCGATGCCGGCTTTAACGACCTGATGCGCCCGGCCATGTATGGTAGCCATCACGAAGTTTCCTTGGTGCGCGCAGGCCAGGAGATTACCGGCGCAGTTCGTCCAACCGTGATTGCCGGCCCCTTGTGCGAATCGGGCGATGTATTTACGCAAGTAGAAGGTGGTGAGGTTGCGCCGCGCGAACTGCCCACGGCAGAAGTGGGCGATTTGGCCGTATTCCACGATACCGGTGCTTACGGCGCTTCGATGTCATCGAACTACAATAGCCGACCACTGATTCCGGAAGTTCTGGTCGATGGCCAGACAATCAAACTGATTCGCCGCCGCCAGACCGTAGCGGAATTACTATGCCTAGAAGATTGCTAATCAAAAACTGATTACTTCCACCCGATTACGCCCATTACGTTTGGCGCGATACATCGCTTTGTCGGCGGACTCTATGTAGTCCGCCGATTTTATTTCATTCAAAGGAATACCGCCGGCGACCCCGATACTGGCAGTCACCACGCCACAGGCTGATCCTTTATGAATAATTTCAAGCGCTTCGAGCCGAATCCGAAAATTCTCAGCAATCGTTTGTGCAACTTCTAGCGAGGTCTCCGGCAGAAGGACTAAAAATTCCTCCCCCCCATTCCGAATAGCTAAATCCAAGGGACGCCGCGCTGCCACTTCACGTAATAAATTGGCCACCGTACGCAAGCAACGATCTCCTTCGGCATGCCCATACGCATCGTTGTAGCGTTTGAAATGATCGATATCGACAAACAATAAAGAAAGTGGAATTTGCTTGCGCACTGCATCCCGCCATATGCGTGGATATTCCTTATCAAAACGTCGACGATTCGGCAATTCAGTTAAGGGATCCTGATCGACCAGATTTTCAAGCTTTTCATTGACTTCCGCCTGCCGATAACGATCCATTTGCAATAAAGACAATAACAAAAAGGTTTCACGCCAGCTTTTTTCCTGCCTAAAACTAGCAATCAAAGCCAACATGACCACCGCCGCCATCACCACTTGCGCCAAAATCATGCTGGGAGTCACTCCGAATTTAATTTGCAAAGCCACGGCATACATAACGCATAAGCCCAATGAGGTTGCTGCGGCATAAACAAACCGCAAATGCACCGTCAGCGTGCAAAACAAAATCACAATCAGCATGCCCCAATGGGCATTCGTACTGCCAGCAGCATCACTCAGCACAAAAGGAAGCAAAATACCTAGGCCGGCCAACAAAATGACCGCCATCATGACCAATTCCCTCCACGGTAAAGAAGAAGGGCGGCGAAAATAAATCAACATGGCCATCACCAACGGAGTAAGCATCAGGCCCCGCAAAGCCCAGGACAAGGACAGCACATCCGGCAATAAATACCAGTCAGAAATCGCAAATAGGTTGTACAAAAAAGCGCCAGCCACGCATTCAAGACGAAATGCTTTTCTTGAATATCTCGCAACCTTGCAATAAATTTGGCTTCAATATGGCCGGATTGAAATTCCAAGCGCCACCATGCTTGCTCCAGCGCGGCACGCAGCTCTGATTCATACTCTGAATCTGCAGAGAGGACAGGATCGTTCATGGGATTCACTCCGAATCGATCATCACATCATAGATGGTCAATCCCGCTTGCAGCTACAATCCCGGAACTCGCATCTAAAGGAAAAAACAATGGCCAAAACACTTGTGTATCTGGCACCCGGCTTTGAAGAAGTTGAATTTGTGACGATCGTCGATATTTTGCGGCGCGCAGAAATAGAAACTCACACCATTGCTCTGAATGAACAACTTGAAGTCGAAGGCGCTCACGGCATTGTGATGCAAGCTGACTGGCCTTTTTCTCACGGGGAGCAAGAGGTCGATATGATCATCCTGCCAGGAGGAGGGCCGGGCACTCGAGCGCTCAAGGCATCAGAAGCACTCTGTGCACGGTTAAAAATACAATTGGCTGCCCAAATACGCCTCGCCGCTGTTTGTGCCGCACCAACGGTACTGGCTCAAGCAGGATTACTGAACAATAAGCGCGCCTGTTGTTATCCCGGTTGCGAAGCAGAACTCGAACGCGGAGGGGCAATCGTCAGTTTTGAATCAGTCGTCACCGATGGTTTAATCACGACATCCCGCGCAGCCGGTACGTCCGCA
>CAXYUI010000115.1:0-6041 GCA_964291975.1 uncultured Formivibrio sp.
AAGTCGCCCGGCTGCATGACATCATTGGCGAGCATCTGGCGCGCTTTGTGCGTGTGGAAGGCTTGCAGCTCGATTGGCAAGACGCCTGATTTCGGTTGCGCTTATCATGCGCCATCACGAACGCGCCGATTCTTGCCATGAAACCGAACCCCTCATCCGATCATCGTCCTTGGGCGGTTTTTCTGATTTTTCTGCGGCTGGGGTTGACCGCTTTTGGCGGGCCGGTGGCGCATCTGGCGTATTTCCGCGCTGAGTTTGTGGCGCGCCGACACTGGCTGGATGAGCGTGCTTATGCCGATCTGGTGGCGCTTTGCCAGTTTTTGCCGGGGCCTGCGAGTAGCCAGGTGGGCATGGCGCTCGGCTTTTCACGCGCGGGTTATGCGGGCGCGCTGGCGGCTTGGCTTGGGTTCACCCTGCCTTCGGCGCTGGCCTTGATCTTGTTGGCGCTGGGCATGCAAACCATGGGTGAACTGGCGTCAAACGGCTTGCTACACGGATTGAAAGTCGTCGCTGTGGCGGTGGTCGCGCAGGCGGTCTGGGGCATGGCGCGCAGCTTGTGCACGGATCGGGTGCGCGTCACGCTGATGGTTGTTGCAGCCTGTCTTGCGCTGCTTGCGCCCATGGCTTGGATTCAGCTGGCTGTGATCGTGCTGGCAGGGCTGGCCGGCTTGCTGCTGTTTCGTCCCGATGCAGTTGTGCCGGCATCGCCGCACACGGTGAAGACCAGCCGGCGCGCCGGTCTTGGCTGGCTGGCGCTGTTCTTTCTGGTTTTGCTGGGGCTGCCGGTTTGGGCTGCGCTGAACCCGGCACTGACGCTGGTCGACGATTTTTACCGCGCCGGCGCATTGGTCTTTGGCGGCGGCCATGTGGTCTTGCCGCTCTTGCAGGCGCAAGTGGTGCCGACTGGCTTTGTCAGTCAGGAAATGTTCCTGGCGGGTTATGGCGCGGCGCAGGCTGTGCCTGGCCCCTTGTTTACCTTTGCCGCGTTTCTGGGCGCGGCCGGTGCGGGCTGGAAGGGTGGAATCCTGGCCTTGCTGGCGATTTTTGCGCCTTCATTTCTTTTGCTTGCCGGCGCTTTGCCGTTCTGGACGCGCTTGCGATCCAATGTGCGAATGCAGGCCGCGCTGGCTGGCGTGAATGCTGCGGTGGTCGGACTCTTGCTCGCGGCGCTGTATCAGCCGGTGTGGATCAGCGCGATTCATGGTGCGCACGATTTCGCACTGGCACTCTTGGCTCTGGTCGCGCTTTTGTTCTGGAAATGCCCGCCGTGGCTGGTGGTGGCGGGCTGCGGTGCGATGGCTGGCCTGATGGCTTAGTGGTGTGGCTTTTGTTGCAAATGAAATTTATAATTCTGATAGTTTCATTTGCAACAAAAAGGGGCTGGCCATGAGCGCACTACCCAAACCCGATGCCGCCACCGTGCTGACCCGCGCGCTGTTCGCCGCCAGCGAGCGTTTGCAGCTCAACCAAAAACAGCTCGCGCGCATTCTGGGCGTGAGTCCCGCTACCGTTTCGCGCATGGTTCGCCTCAATGGCGTGCTGAGTGAAACTGGCGGCGAGTGGGATGCGGCAGCGGCGCTGGTGCGCGTTTACCGCTCGCTTGCAGGTCTTTTGGATGGCAACGAAGCACTGATCGCGGCCTGGATGACGAGCAAGAATCACGACTTCGGTTGCGCGCCGGTGGACGTGCTTATGCAGGCGGGCGGGGTGTACCGGATCGGAGGCTATCTCGATGCCTATCGCGGCCGGTTCTAATTGTCGCTTGGATCGCCAGCCAGTCTGGCGCGTGTGCGAAGGCCAGACCAAATACCACACTTGGGCGCTGGTCGATGGCAATACCGACGAGCTCGATCTCTTGGAAAGCATTCTGGACCGCAGCAAGGGCGCCGTGCCCGACGCGCTTGCCGGCTTTCATCCGCTGCTTTACACCGCTTTTCGTTATGTCGAACAGACGCCAACCGGCTCGCGCTTTGTGCGCCATGGCGCTGGTTGCGCGCTCTATGGTGCGTTTGATCCCGAGACCTGCTTTTTTGAAGCGGGTTTCTGGGCGAGCCGCTTTGTCGCTGCATCCGAAGGTCTGCAAGCCGCGCCGATTGCACTTCGGCGCTGTCTCTTTCAATTTGCCGTTGGCGGCGCGGCGATTGATCTCACGCAAGCGCCTTATCTCGCCGCGCGTGCGGACTGGGTTCAGCCTGGCGACTACGGCGAATGTCAGGCGCTTGGCTCTTACGCCCGGCGCGAAAGCATCCCGCTTATCGTGTACGAGTCCGTGCGCGATCCGCAGCAACGCCGCTGTGTGGCCGTGATGTTATCCGAAGGGCTGGCCGCGAAAATGCCGCTGGCGATGCAGGAATGGGATCTCTTGCTTTCCACCCGAGAAACGGTATGGATTAACCGGGCGACGGGGGAGAGAATGAAGGCTAAGGAGCCACTGAATAAGCATCGCGAAGGCGCATGACTGTGTTCCGGGTTTCTTGTTTTGCACCTTATCGCTGACTGATTCAGAGGTTCTCTCTGGAATTTAGGACTGCGAGATGAGGGTGAAGTGTCATAAAAAATAAATCTTCATTAACCAGAATGGCCGTTTTCCCGGAGGGTCATTGTTATGAAGCATCTCTATTTTCCATCCTTGCTGCTGGCCTTGCTGCTGGCCGCTTGTGGCGGTGGTGACAGTTCCAGCTCGACATCGTCCTCATCCAGTAGTGCCGCGAGTTCAGCGCGCTTTGCCGTATTCAGCGATCCGCACCTGTATGACACCACTGCGCTGGGCGTCAGCAGTGAACTGGATGCGTATCTGCTGACTGATCGCAAGATGCTCAAGGACAGCAGCGAAATTCTGGATTCGGTGGTCGGAGATCTCAAATCGACCGCGCTCGATTTTGTGTTGGTCACGGGTGATCTCACCAAGGATGGCGAACTCGTCAACCATCAACTGATGGCCAAAAAGCTCGCCGCACTGGAAGCGAGCGGCAAGAAAGTCTTTTTAATTCCAGGCAATCACGACATCTATAACCCGCACGCCAAGAGCTTTTTGACCGTGCCGGCGACGAAAACAACGCAAGTTAGTCCGAGCGATTTCAAAACGGTTTACCAGGATTTTGGCTTTGCCGAGGCGATCTATACCGACAGCAATTCGCTGAGCTATATCGCCGAGCCTGTTAGCGGTGTTTGGCTCTTTGCAATTGATTCTTGCCAGTACGCCAGCGATTCGACCGAGCCGATCACAGCAGGCAAAGTGCGGGCGGAAACGCAGGCGTGGATGGTGGCCAAGTTGCAAGAAGCCAAGCAGAAGGGCAAACGCGTGATTGGCATGATGCATCACGGCGTGGTCGAGCACTTTAGCGGGCAGACGAGCCTCTTTGCGGAATATGTGGTCGACGATTACGCCGCGTTCGGCCAGACCCTGGTCAATAACGGGCTGAATGTCATGTTTACCGGCCACTATCACGCCAACGATGTGGCCAGCAGCACCTTTACGGGCGGAACGCTCTACGACGTGGAGACCGGCTCGACCGTGACCGCGCCGAGCCCATATCGTGTGGTGGATTACAACATCGGCAGCAATCAGTTGGCGATCAGCACGCGCACGGTCACATCGACCGCTTCGCATCCGAGCGATTTTGCGAGCTATGCCAAAAGCTATCTGATCGATGGCATGACCACGCTGACGGCCGCGCAACTGCAAAGCACTTACGGGCTCGATTCGACAACAGCCGCCAGCCTTGCGCCCATGATCGCCAACAGCTTTTTTGCCCACTACGCGGGTGATGAAAAGCTGACTGACAGCACCACGATCGCAACGCTGACCAGCATGGCCTCAAGCAGCGTCACCGCGATCAAAACGCTTGCGCAGCAGCTCTACTCGCTGTGGACTGACACGGGTCCGGCGGATAACCAAGTTACGCTCACATTGAACTGATCACACGTCGGGTTTGCAGCACAAACCCGACAATCCCCCAAACCGCCTTGTCGTAAGCGTGACAAGGCGGGTTGTTTTTGGAGGTTAAGTCCTTGAAAAAGGCGGTTTAGGGCTTGGCACGCATCTTGATAGAGAGGAGGCGTACCTCACCGGAGCCTTATCGTGAACGCCCGAGACCTTTCTGCCCTGATGACCGAACCGGCTTGCGAGCACCAGACTGCCGCCAAGCCCAAGACCGGTTGCTCGCGCCCCAAGCCCGGCGCCACGGCGGGCGGCTGCGTGTTCGATGGCGCGCAAATTGCGCTGCTGCCGGTGAGCGACGTTGCCCACATCGTTCATGGCCCGATTGGCTGCGCAGGCTCGTCCTGGGATAGCCGTGGCGCCCGCACTACCGGCCCCGGCCTGTATCGCTACGGCATGACCACTGATTTATCTGAGCAAGACATCATCATGGGGCGCGGCGAAAAGCGGCTGTTTCTGGGTATCAAGCAGGCCGTTGAGCGCTATCACCCCCAAGCCGTCTTTGTGTATGCGACCTGCGTGACCGCGTTGATCGGTGATGATCTGAATGCCTTGTGCAAAGCGGCCAGCGAAAAATTCGATCTGCCAGTGATTCCGGTCGATAGCCCTGGTTTTTATGGCAGCAAGAATCTGGGCAACCGCGTCGCGGGCGAGACCTTGCTCAAGCATGTGATCGGCACTCGCGAGCCGGAACCCGCACCGGCTGGCGTGTTCGACATCAGCCTGATTGGCGAATTCAATATCGCCGGCGATTTGTGGAACGTCATGCCGCTCTTTGACGAGCTGGGTCTGCGCCTTCTGTCCACGCTGTCGGGCGACAGCCGCTTTGCCGATTTGCAAACCATGCATCGCGCTCAGGCCAATATGCTGGTCTGCTCCAAGGCCTTGCAGAACGTGGCGCGCAAGCTGAACGAGCGCTACGGCACACCGTGGTTCGAAGGCAGCTTTTTTGGCATGCGCGACATGAGCATGGCACTGCGCGAATTCGCCCGGCTGATTGGCGATGTCGATCTGATCGCGCGTACTGAAGTGGTGATTGCTCGCGAAGAAGCCAGCCTCAATGCGGCGCTCGAACCCTATCGCGCGGTGCTCACCGGCAAGAAAGTCGTGCTTTATACCGGCGGGGTGAAATCCTGGTCCATCGTTTCGGCACTGCAGGATCTGGGGCTGGATGTGGTGGCGACCGGCACCAAGAAATCCACCGAGGCCGACCGTGAGCGCATCCGCGATCTGATGGGCGACGAAGCGCACATGATCGAAGAGGGGACGCCCAAGGAGCTCGTGCAACTAGTCGACGACTATCAGGCTGATCTTCTGATCGCTGGCGGGCGCAACCTTTACACCGGCTTGAAAGCGCGCATTCCTTTTCTGGATGTGAACCAGGAGCGTGAATTCGCCTTTGCCGGTTACGCCGGCATGATCGAACTCGCCGAGCGGATTGTGCGCTCGATTCAAAGCCCGATCTGGGGCGCGGTGCGCAGCAAAGCGCCGTGGGAGGGCGTGTGATGGCCACGATAAAAAAAATCAGCAAACCGCTGTCGGTTAATCCGCTCAAGACCAGTGCCTTTATGGGCGCGACGCTGGCTTATCTGGGTGTGGATCGTGCAATTCCGCTTTTGCATAGCGCGCAAGGCTGCTGCGCCTTTGCCAAGGTCTATTTCGTGCGGCATTTCCGTGAGCCGATTCCGCTGCAAACCACGGCGATGGATCACGTCGCCACCGTGATGAACGCCGATGACAACCTCGTTGAAGCGCTGGCGCTGCTGGCGGGCAAACAAAAGCCCGCACTGATCGGCGTGGCGACTTCGGGTTTGGCTGAGACGCAGGGCGCTGATGTGGCGCGCGTCATCAAATCTTTCCGCGCCCAATATCCGCAATATGCCCAAACCCGCGTCGTGTGGGCGAGTACGCCGGATTTTCGTGGCGGCTTTGAGCAAGGCTTTGCTGAAGCGCTGTATTGCCTGATCGATCAACTGGTTTCCCCTCTCCCTCATGCTGAGCAATCCGCCGGATTGCACGCGACCTCTCCCCTCGGGGGAGAGGGAAGCCTGCCCGGCGGTGCGAGTCCCCTCGCCCCTGTGGGGGAGAGGGCTAGGGAGAG
>CAXYUI010000116.1:0-6013 GCA_964291975.1 uncultured Formivibrio sp.
CCGTTGTAACCGGTGGCGATGATGCGATTGGATTTGACCATCACCGCGCCAACCCGGTTGCCCGTGCAATTGGCGCGCTCGCGCACCGCGAAGGCGATGCCCATGTAGTAATGGTCGTTGTCAGGAATGCTGTAACTCACGAAAACCTCGACAGCTGCTGGATGCAAAGGCCTTCGATTATCCAGCAAACCAAGGGCGCGTGGCTAAAAGGCTTGCGTCATTTGTAAAATCGTCACACTGCGCGCGGCGACCGCGAACTGGTCGATCAGCCAGCGCGCGCCGGCGTCTTCGGTGCTGGCGAGCCGCACCCGCCATTCGCCCGGCTGCAGATGAAAATACAACTGATGCGCCGAACCGTTCACCAGCAGCAGCCAGTCGTCGGAAAGCCGGATCATCAAGGCGCGCGCGGCCGGATCTTCCCAATCATGCGCTTCTAGCGGCGCGCCGGACGGGTTGAGCCAGCGCACGTCGACCACGCCCTCGGCATCGACTGCGCCGCGCCACCAGGCATCTTGCGCCAAAGCCGGAATTTCACGTCGCAACGCGATCAGGCTCGCCACATAGTCGCTGAGATTTTCCTCGCCCGACCAATCCAGCCAACTCAGCGCATTGTCCTGACAGTACGCATTGTTGTTGCCCGACTGGCTGTGCCCCAGCTCATCACCCGCCAGCAGCATCGGCGTGCCTTGGCCCAAAAGCAGCGTCGCCAGCAAGGCCTTGCGCGCACGCAGGCGCAAAAGGCGCACATGCGGATCGTCACTCGGACCGTCAACACCGCAGTTCCAGCTGTATTCGTGATTGTGGCCGTCGCGATTGCCTTCCTTGTTGGCCTGATTGCGTTTGTGTTTGTAAGTAGTCAGATCGGCGAGCGTGAAGCCGTCGTGCGCGGTGATGAAATTGATCGACGCCGAAGGCCGCCGCCCGCCGCGCTCAAAGAGATCGGAAGATGCGGCCAAACGGCGCACGAACTGCGCGCGGCTGATCCCGTCATGCAGCCAGAAGCGGCGCATCGTGTCGCGAAACTGGTCGTTCCACTCGCCCCAGCCAGCTGGAAAAGCCCCGAGCTGATAACCGCCCAGACCGATGTCCCAAGGCTCGGCAATGAATTTGCAATTTTGCAGCGCCGGGTCTTGAAGAATCGCCGCAAAGATCGCTGCGCCCGCGTCGAACTCGCCCAAGCGCCGGCCGACGATGGTGGCCAGATCGAAACGGAAACCGTCGATGTGGCATTCCTGCACCCAGTAGCGCAGGCAGTCCATCACATATTGCAGCACGCGCGGGTGCGCAAGGTTGAGCACATTGCCGCAGCCCGCCCAGTTCTCGTACTCGCCTTCGTTCAGGACGTAATAACTGGCATTGTCGATGCCGCGCAGGCTGAAAGTCGGCCCCGCCGCATCAAGTTCGGCCGTGTGATTGAACACCACATCGAGAATCACCTCGATCCCTGCCGCATGCAGAGCGCGCACCATTTCCCGAAACTCGGACAGTGGAGTGGTGCCCGGACGCCCGCTCCAATAAGCCGGCTCCTGCGCAAAAGGCGCGATCGGGGTGTAGCCCCAGTAGTTCGCCAGCCCCAGCGCCTGCAAACGCGGCTCATCCAGATGCATGGCCACCGGCAAGAGTTCAATCGCGGTGATGCCCAGCTTTTGCAAATGCGCGATCACGGCAGGATGCGCGAGTCCGGCATAACTGCCGCGCAAGTCCTCGGGAACGTCCGGGTGGCGCATCGTCAGCCCCTTGACGTGGGCTTCGTAAATCACGGTTTGTGACCACGGCGTGCGCGGTGGGGCATCGCCTTGCCAGTCGAAATCCTCTTGCGTCACCACGGCTTTCAGCGCGACGGCGGCGTTGTCATGCAGATTGGGCTGATCAGGATGGACGGGATCAAAATCGTAATGCCGGGGATCGTCGTGCGCCGAACCTTGCACCACTCGCGCGCAAGGATCGAGCAGTAAGCGGCGGGGATTGAAACGCTGGCCATCGGGCGGCGACCACGACCCATGCACGCGATAACCGTAGACTTGGCCTGGCCGCAAACCCGGAACAAAACCGCACCATACGCCTGCGCCATCAGCGCGCAGATCAAGCCGGGTTTCGTTTTTGCCCGCAAAGAGGCACAACTCAACCCGACTGGCATGCGCGGAAAACAGCGCAAAGTTCACGCCGCCATCGCGACAACTGGAGCCCAGTGGCCAGGGATGTCCCGCCTCCAGCGTCAACGGCGCTTTCATGGCTCGAATTGAATGCTGGTCAACCGGCCATTCTCAAAACTGAGGATGGCGCGAAACTGAGTAGCGCCACGGTCGTAAACCCATTCTTCGGTTTCGATCACCCGTTCGCCATAGACATGGCCGCGCCGGTCGCGCAGATAGATTTTGCGAATGCCGTTGCGCTTGCTGAGCGGCTCGCCGCAGTACTCCAGAATCCGGCTCTGGCTCGAATCATTGTCGATCAGGCGGGTGCCGCAGCGCAGGGTGTCGCCCGCCAAGGCCGGCCAAGCCAAAACCAGAAGAAACAGGGCAAGCAGTTTGCGCATGGTGATCTCCGAAAGAGGTTCTTTTATATCATGCGCGCATTCGCGCAAGACGCAAAAAAAACGCCACGGGAAGCCGTGGCGTTTTGCTTGGAGCAAGATCGATCAGACGCGCTTGAAAACCAGCGTGCCGTTGGTGCCGCCAAAACCGAAGGAATTGGAGATCGCCACATCAATCTTCATATCGCGCGCGGTATTGGCCACGTAGTCCAGATCGCAACCGCCCTCGATATCCTGCTCGACGAGGTTGATCGTCGGCGGGGAAACTTGATGATGCATAGCCAAAATCGAGTAGATCGCTTCGACACCGCCGGCAGCGCCGAGCAAGTGGCCGGTCATCGACTTGGTCGAATTCACGACCACCTTCTTGGCGTGATCGCCCAACGCGAGTTTAAGCGCATTGGTTTCGTTGGCATCGCCCAGCGGGGTAGAGGTGCCGTGCGCGTTGACATAGTCGATCTGATCGACATTCAAACCCGCATCGCGCATCGCATTGGTCACGGCGCGAGCCGGGCCTTCCGCATTCGGGGAGGTAATGTGGTAAGCGTCCGAGCTCATGCCAAAACCCACGAGTTCGGCATAAATCTTGGCGCCGCGCTTGACCGCATGCTCGTACTCTTCGAGCACGATCACGCCAGCGCCTTCACCCATTACGAAACCATCACGACCTTTATCCCACGGCCGCGATGCGGCAGTTGGATCGTCATTGCGCGTTGAAAGCGCCTTCATCACGGCAAAGCCACCCACGCCCAGGCGCGAAATTGCACCTTCTGCGCCACCGGCCACCATCACATCGGCATCGCCGTATTTGATAATGCGGGCGGCATCACCAATGCAATGCGCGCCGGTCGTGCAGGCCGAAACCATCCCATAACTCGGACCTTGATAACCTTTCAGGATGGTCACATGACCCGCAATCAGGTTGATCAGAGAGCCTGGAATAAAGAACGGGCCAATCTTGCGGGAACCGCCATTGATTACATCAACACCGGTATTTTCGATCAGCGGCAGACCGCCGATGCCCGAACCAATGTTCACGCCCACGCGGGTCTTGTCGAGATCCGCCATATCATCCAGACCGGAATCCGCCACGGCTTGCAAGGCAGCAGCAATGCCGTAATGGATGAAGACATCCATGCGACGCGCATCTTTGGCCGGAATGTACTGGGTAATATCAAAGCCTTTGACTTCACCTGCAATCTGACAGCTCAGATCGGAAGCATCAAAACGGGTAATGCGGCCAATGCCGGATTGGCCAGCCAACAGGTTGGCCCAGCCGGAGGCAACATCATTCCCCACCGGGGAAACATGGCCGAGGCCGGTTACAACGACTCTGCGTTTGGACACGGGACTCTCCGTATTCGGTTTACTGGAAACGCAACTAGCCCCCAACAGTCTTATCCCGATCATCTCGGGAAGACTCTGGGGGTAGCTATGAAAAGACCCCTGCCCAACACCCTAAAGTGTCGAAACAGAGGTCTTCAATTCAACGCCGGATTACCGCAGGTTTGCAGTAACGAAGTCGATAGCTTGCTGAACAGAAGTAATCTTTTCAGCTTCTTCGTCCGGGATTTCGCACTCGAATTCTTCTTCGAGGGCCATCACGAGTTCAACGGTGTCGAGGGAGTCTGCGCCGAGATCGTTCACGAAGGAGGATTCATTCTTCACGTCGGTTTCCGGCACGCCAAGTTGCTCGGCAACGATCTTCTTCACGCGCTGTTCGATGTTTTCCATGGGTTTTAACCAAGCCTTTCTAAATTCAGAAATTGTGCGAGCGCATTCTACCAAAAAAAACCGGCCTGCAAAGGGCATTGCTGCCGATCAGATCAAATGCGCGCCATTCGATGCAGAAAAAACCACACTGAAATCATTGGTAAAAATGTATTCAGTACGGGTTTGTCGCATCAGTTCATAAACATGCCGCCATTCACATGCAAGGTATTGCCTGTGACATAGCCGGCCTTGTCGGAGGCCAAAAAGCCTACTGCATCGGCGATATCCTGCGGGCTGCCGAGGCGACCCAGCGCGATATTTTCGACCAGTTTGGCTTTTTGTTCTTCCGGAAGACCTTTCGTCATGTCGGTATCGATAAAGCCCGGCGCCACCGCATTCACGGTCACGCCACGACTGCCGATTTCTTTTGCCAGCGATTTGGTAAAACCAAACATCGCCGCCTTAGCCGCCGAATAGTTGGTCTGACCGGCGTTGCCGGTCGCGCCCACCACGGAAGCAATATTAATGATTCGACCCCAGCGCGCTTTCATCATGCCGCGCATCACGGCCTTGGAGAGCTTGTACACCGGGCGCAGATTGGTGGCGAAAATGTCGTCCCACTCTTCGTCCTTCATGCGCATCAACAGGTTATCGCGCGTGATCCCGGCATTATTCACAAGAATCGCGATATCGCCGAATTCTTTGCCAATCGCATCGACGATCGCCTCGGTTGCGCCTTCTTCGGTGACTTGCAGACGCATGCCACGACCAGCATTGCCCGCTTCCTTCAGATAAGCCGTAATCGCTTCAGCGCCGGAGTCGGACGTCGCAGTGCCGATGACGGTCGCGCCTTGCGCAGCCAGTTCCAAAGCAATCGCTTGGCCGATGCCGCGCGACGCGCCGGTCACCAGCGCCACTTTACCTTGCAAACTCATTGAATTCCCCTTGGAATCAGAAAATTACAGGTAAGGTGTGAGGCGTGAGGTGTGAGGCGTAAAACCGTCGCGCCTTGCGCGACAAAACGCCACTCCTGACTCCTCACTCCTGACTCCTCACATATCAAAGCACCGCTTTGAGGCTGTCAAACGCCGCCAAATCAGTCAGCGCAAAATGCTGGGCATCGGCGGCGATCCGCTTGTTCAGACCCACCAATACCTTGCCCGGACCACATTCGGCCATGACGGTCACGCCGTCCGCCGCCATCTTCTGCGCAGTTTCAACCCAGCGCACCGGCTGATAGAGCTGGCGCACCAGCGCATCCTTGATCTGCGCCGGATCGGTGTAAGCCACGACATCAGCATTGTGCAGCACCGGAAATTCCGGCGCGGACACGGTGATGGTCGCCAACGCGGCGGCGAGTTTTTCAGCGGCCGGCTTCATCAGCGCGCAATGCGAAGGCACCGACACCGGCAACGGCAGCGCGCGCTTGGCGCCCTTGTCCTTGCAAAGCGCCATGGCGCGTTCGACCGCAGCCTTGGAACCCGCGATCACCACTTGGCCTTGCGAGTTGAAGTTCACCGCTTCGACGACTTCGCCCTGCGCGGCTTCTGCGCAAGCAGCGACGGTCACGGCATCGTCCAGACCCAGAATCGCCGCCATCGCACCCTGACCTTCCGGCACAGCCGACTGCATGGCCTCGGCGCGCAGACGCACCAGCTTCACGGCATCGGCAAACGCGATCGAACCAGCCGCAGCCAGTGCGGTGTATTCGCCCAGAGAGTGACCCGCAGCGACCAGCGGCGCTTTACCGCCCGCCGCGCGCCAGGC
>CAXYUI010000117.1:0-5947 GCA_964291975.1 uncultured Formivibrio sp.
CTGCCCCCAATAGATCCGCCCGCGGGTATTGCCCACCCAAAAGCCTGCCAGCCCGCCCGTATGATCGTTATGCCCATGGCTTAGAACCAAGGTATTGGCACTTGCCAGATCAATACCAAGTTGAGCCGCATCAGGTTCAAGCGCACGCCCCGCGCCAGTATCAAAAAGGATTCGCAGCTCCGCCATCCGTGACCAGGTTTGCCGTAAGCGGGTGTGCGATGGTAGCATATGCCACAAAACAAACCCATCCGCAGCCACAGGAACAAGCCGCCCAAGGAATTCAGCATGACGCTCAGTTTGACCGAAGTCGCAGCCCAATATGTCCGTCACTATCTGACCTTGCGGGGAACAGGATTGGGCGTTCGCCTGGTGGTGCAGACCGCGGAATGTTCCGGTATGGGCTATCACCTGGAATTCGTGGATCAGGCCGATCCACATGATGTGGTCTTCGAGAGCCACGGCGAGCGTATTTTTGTCGACCCAAGATCACTGGTGTATGTCGATGGCACGGTGATCGATTATCAGACGAGCCGCGAAGAAGAAGGCTTCGAGGTGCACAACCCTAACGTCACGCATGAATGCGGCTGTGGCGGAAGTTTTCAGGTCTAACCCCGATTCACTCAAGCGATAAGGATTCAAAAATGAAAACGCTGTTGCAGATTTTGCTGCTGGTTTGCGCCTTCGCCACGGCTCAGGCCAAGGAAGTCAGCTTCAATGGCATCAAACCCGCAGTCATCATCGATGTGCGCACTCAAGAAGAATTTGCTGCTGGCCACATTGAGGGCGCGATCAATATCCCGTATGAACAAATTGGCCAAGGCATCCAGTCGATCAAAGGGCTGAAAAAAGACAGCCCGGTGCTGGTGTATTGCCGCAGCGGCCGCCGTTCCGGCATTGCCAAGTCCACTCTTGAACAGCTTGGTTTCAAGCAGATCCTGAATGGTGGCGGCATGGAAATGCTTGCGCAGCAATTAAAAACTTGTAATTCAAAGACTTGTTGAAATGCGGATTTGCTTTTCGATCCTGCCTGATGGCCAGCTTGCGCCACACTTTGGCGAAAGCGGTCGCTATATCGTTTTCGATACAGACACTGGCGCGCAGATGACTCATCCAACCCGCGATCTCCCCTGTCGCGGCCCGTGTCGCTGCTTTGTGCCGGAACTGGAGGACATTGATCTGGTGATTTGCCGCTCAATCGGCCATCTGGTTTTGCGCGCGCTCAATGCGCAAGGCACGCCGGTTTACCAAACACCAGAAACCGATATGATCTCGGCCATTGCGGCCTGGCAGGCCGAGCAACTCCCGGCCATGGGTCGTGCGATCTGCAAGACTGGACGTCGTCCCACTGCGCGCCGGCCTTTGATTCACAAGGAGAACTGATGGCTCGCCCCATGAAATGCCGCAAAGTCGAATGCGACATCGCGGCCGTCTATTTCAAGCCACAAGGCATTCCGATGCGCGAGCTGGAAGAAGTCGCGCTGGAACTCGACGAGATCGAAGCCATCCGGCTGGCCGATCTGGAAGAACTGTATCAGGTCGATGCCGCCGCCAAGATGGGCGTATCGCGCCAGACTTTCGGCAACATCATTGCCCGAGCCCATAAAAAAGTGGCCACCGCGCTCTTGCACGGCAAGGCTCTGCGTATCGCCACAGCAGGCGAAGCCATTGAGCGCATTACTGCGCCGAATCAAGATCAATCCAATTCCGAGGAAACCCCATGAAGCTCTGCATCCCTGCCCAAGAAGCCAACGGTCTGCAATCGGCTACCGAACCGCACTTCCCCAACGCCAGCCATCTGATCGTTTTCGATACTGAAAGCCGCGCCGTCACGACGATTTCGCTTCACGAAGAAACCGAACAGGAAAGCACGCCGATTGATGCCGTTCTGTGCGCCAGCATCAACCGCATGACACTGCGCCATCTGCTCGATCAAGGCATTCAGGTCTATGGCACCGGCGCTGAAGTGGTCGAAGATGCCATCGCCCAGTTCGAACGCGGCGAACTGCAAGCCGTTGGCGTCGCCCAAGGCTGCGGGGGTCATGGCCATGGCCACGAACACGGTCGTGGCGGCTGCTGCGGAGGGCATGAACATGAAGAAGAACACGAATGCTGCGGCGGCAAGGGTCACGACGATCCGAACCACGAGTGCTGCGGCGGGCATGGCCATGATGACGATCACGAATGCTGTGGCGGTAAAGGCCACGACGATCCCGACCATGAGTGCTGTGGTGGTAAAGGTCACGGTCATGCTCACAAACACGGACAAGGCGGTTGCGGCTGCCGCGGCTAATACCCCTTTCCGGCGCTGAAACAGGCGAATAACCCCAGCGGGCGCGGATTTCTTGGTGATCTCTGCGCCTGCGCCAGCTGCGGATATGGCAGTGATTTTTCTGCGTCGAGACCGCCGAATAAACCGCCTTATCTCCTGCAAGATCAACCACCATCGGAACGAACCGAACCTCAAGCTAACGACTATTCGCTCACGCGGATCGACTTGGTCTTTGGAGCCGCCGCTGAACGACAAGCCGCTTACCAATGCGCTAAGCCAAACTGCATCAGCAAGCTGGTTCCCGCCACACTGATCCAGACCGCAAGCCCAAGCAGCACCGGCCGCCAACCGGTCTGGCGCACAGCCCGCAAGTCAGTACCAAGACCAATCGCGGTTAGCGCCATGGTAATCATAAAACCAGCCAGTTTCGGCAAAACAATATGCCAACTAGCCGGAATAAACGGCCCCAGCAACGAAGCCAGCACAAAAAACACAATAAATCCCGGAACGCTCTGGTAAACCCCCCGCACACTGATCTGCGTACGCTGCTCACGCCAAGCCAGCCAGAGCGCCAGCCCGATTGTGGCCGGCACAATCATCAAGGCGCGGGTCAATTTCACAATGGTGGCGTAATCGCCAGCGGTATGACTCCACGCATAGGCCGCAGCGACGACCGAGGAGGTATCGTTGATTGCAGTACCCGCCCACAAGCCAAAACCCAGATCGCTCATCTCCAGCCAGTGCCCCAACAAGGGGAAAACAAGCACCGCCAACAGATTGAACAGGAAGATGGTCGAAAGCGAAAAAGCTGTCTCATGCGCATCGGGTCGCAGCACCGGCGTAATTGCCGCAATCGCCGATCCACCGCAAATGGCGGTGCCAGTGCCAATCAGCACGCTCAGACGAAACGGCACCCGAAGCCAGCGCCCCACCAGCCAGGCGCTCAGTAGTGCAGCGCTGAGCGTGGCCAGCGTCACCGGCAAGGAAGCCAGGCCGGTCTGCCAGACTCGCGTCAACGGCAAACCCAGCCCCAACAGCACAATTGAAGCTTGCAATAACTGCCGGGCGCTCAATGCAATGCCAGGCTGAAACACCGCCGGCGGCCGACGCAGATTGCCCAGCAGGACGCCGGCCACAATCCCAAAAATCGCCGCACCGATCAGCGGAAACTGCCCACCGAGCCAACTTGCAGGCCAAGCCAGCGCCACGGTGAGCAGCACGCCCGGCCAACATGCTCTGAATTTTTCCATTACGCCACCTCTTATCAAACAGATTGGCATAACGATATTCCTGAATGTTATATTTAAAAATCAGATTTTTTAGTTATTAATCATCGACAAAATAGATAAGGAATCCACATGCTGCGCATCACCTTGCGGGAACTTGAAGTGTTTGCTGCGGTTTGCCAATGCGGTGGGATTTCTGCAGCAGCTGAGCAATTAGGCTTGTCGCAGTCAGCAGCCAGCACGGCCATTGCCGAGTTGGAGCGTCGCTTGGGAGCGCCGCTTTTCGATCGCATCGGCAAACGCGTGCTACTTAATGAACACAGCCGCTATCTGCATCCGCGCGCACTTGATCTGCTGGTGCAGGCTCAGGCACTGGAGAGCACATTCTCAAATAAAGTACCAAGCCGCTTGCGGATTGCCGCTAGTCACACCATTGGCAACTACCTGGTGCCCGCGCTCTTGCAGATGCTGCTGACTGATTCCCCCGATGACCAGTTCACCATGGAAATCGGCAATTCACAGGCTGTAATGGCTGCGGTGCAGGAAAGTCGTGCCGATATCGGTCTGATTGAAGCCCCGCTTAGCGATCGCCATCTGGTCACGGAATGCTGGCTTGAAGATGAGATGGTGCTGTACGCCCGCGCCGATCATCCATTCACCAGCCATTGCCCCAGCTTGAAAGAATTGGCTGGGGCTCGCTGGATCGTACGGGAACAGGGCTCTGGAGTACGGCAAAGCATGGAATCCCTGTTACTTCCAGCGCTCGGTCATCTCAACGTGGCGCTGGAACTAGGCAGTGGCACGGCGATCAGGGAAGCCATTTTGCGCGGCATGGGGATCAGTTGCACTTCACGCCGAGCCCTTGCTGATGATCTGAAAAATGGTCACTTTGCCGAAATCAGACTGCCAAATCTGCCACTGCATCGGCATTTTTTCCTGGTTTGGCATGCCGAAAAACGTCTCACCACCGGCGCAGAAAGACTACGCCAGGCATGCCACGCTTTTGCCGGCCATTGAATTCCTGCAAGCCTCTGGCACGGCCTTCCGTTCAAAAAGTCAGCAAGGCGTATTTCCTCTGCACCCCTTTCATCCAGGCACGGTGCAAGATTGCGAGCCAACCAGCCCCGCAATGATGGCCATCAGCAACGCCGCGTTCGGGTTTGCCCCCAAAACAAGGGGCGAGCCGTGCGCTTACTCAGAAATCCACTTGCCGAAAATGCTTTCGCCACTCGGTAGGAGAAATGCCGAAAGCCTGTTTGAATTGCTGACGTAGCGCTGTTGCCGTACCAAATCCAGCCAATCCGGCGATGACCTCCACAGAATGGTCGCAGGATTCCAGCAGTTCCTGCGTCCGGTGCAGGCGTTCGGCCTGCAGCCATTCCCCCACAGACATGCCGGTGGCTTGATGAAAACTGCGCGTGAGGGTGCGTCGGCTCATGTGCGCTTGCTGTGCCAAGGCATCCAATGACAACTTTTCGTTCAGGTTCTCGCGCAGATAAGTCAGTAGCGTGTTGATCCGGGCATCGAGGGTGGAAACCGGAACGGGCCGTTCAATAAACTGGGCCTGCCCACCCTCCCGGTAACTGGGCACCACCATGCGCCGGGCGATCTGGTTGGCGATGCGGCTACCGTAATAGCTGCGCACCAGATACAGGCAGCAATCCACGCCAGCGGCGGTTCCGGCCGAGGTGACGATACCTTGGTCATCCACGTAGAGCGCATTGGCATCCAGACTGACTTGCGGAAATCGGCGCGTGAAATCGCTCTCGGCTTCCCAGTGCGTCGCCGCCCGGTGGCCATCGAGTAATCCGGCATAGGCCAGGACGTAGGTTCCCAGACACAAGCCCACGATGCGGGCTCCTCGGGCATGAGCGCTGCGCAAGGCAGCGATGAGATCGGGAGATGGCGTTGTGGCCGGATCGTGCCAGCCCGGGATAATCACGATATCGGCGTCTTGCAGTACATCCAGCCCGTGTGTGGCGGCCAGGCTGATGCCATAGGATGCCTGCACTGGAGCAGTGTTCTCTGCGCAGACCTTGAGGGAGAAGAGTTTCTGTCCGTTCAGAATCTCGTCACTGAAAATCAGGCAGGGCACTGACAGGTGATAGAGACTGAAGTGTTGATAGGCCACAACAGCCACGACGGGAGGCGCCATGTCGCGTCCTTTGAAATGGAAGGACGGGGCTGACCTTCATGATCAGCCCCGCAGTGTCACAGCTCAGGATAGTCTGTTGCTGACTCAGAATGAATAGGCTTCACCATCTTCAGGGACCAGGGCACGCCGCGTGTCCATCTTTTTTTCCTTGATGAAGGCGCGCAGTTCCGCCCGGGTCAACATGGCGTGATTGACCGTATCCATGTGGATGCCAACGATTCTGGCCTGCGGCATCATCTGGTAAGCGCGGAGCATGTCTTCCTTGCCCATGATGATGGAGCCCTCGAAGCCAAGCAC
>CAXYUI010000118.1:0-5943 GCA_964291975.1 uncultured Formivibrio sp.
CTTCAGACATGAATAACCTTGAAAAAACGGGAAAAAGGCGATTGTACGCGCGATTAAGGCCTTGACACGCCCGACGATCAGACGGCTTGGCTAATCGAGCACTTTGCCGCGCAGGGATTTGATCGCACCGCGCCGTGTTTTTCCATCGACACGGCGGTGCTGCGACGCGCGCGTGGGTTTGGTGGCATGCCGGGCTTTGGGCGTAAAGGCCACGCGCTCGATCATTTCTTGCAGGCGCTGGCGCGCATCGGCGCGGTTTTGTTCCAGACTGCGCGATTGCTGCGCCTTGATAATCACCACGCCTTCTTTGCTGATGCGCTGATCGTTCAGCGCCAGAAGACGCAGTTTGATCGTTTCGGGCAGCGAGGATTTGGGGATATCAAAGCGCAGATGCACTGCGTTGGAAACCTTGTTGACGTTCTGCCCGCCCGCACCCTGCGCGCGAATCGCAGTCAATTCGATCTCCTCATCGCGCAGGGTAAAAGACAGGTTCATAAGGCTTTAGCCCATGCAAAAGGCGTTGAGCTTGTTACCGTCCAGATCGCGGAAATAGCCAGCGTAAAAACCGCTATCACCACGCGGACCGGGCGCGCCTTCGTCCTTGGCGCCCAGTTCCATCGCTTTCTGGTAAAAAGCGTCGACTTGGGCGGGATTTTTCATCAGGAAAGCATTCATCGAGCCATTGCCCACCGTGGCGGGCTGACCATCAAACGGCAGAATCACGCCGAACGCGGGTTGGCCGGACGCCTGCTTCCACATGATAAAGCGCTCATTCTGTATGCCGCGCGTGGCGCCGATTTCAGCAAAAAGCGCGTCATAAAAAGCCGCTGCGCGCGGCAGATCGTTGGTACCGACGGTGACATAGCCAATCATACGTTTGCTCCTTGCAGTTTCTTTTGAAAGCGCACCGGATAGAAAGTCTTTTCGATGTCTTTTTCCACACCCAAGACCAGCGCAAACATCGCCATGCGCACGGTGAGACCGTTGTCGGTCTGGCGGAAGATCGCCAGTTGCGAGTGATCGTTCAGATCGTTGTTCAGCTCGCAGTTTTCGGCACGGTTATCGCGCGGCAGCGGATGCATCATGATCGCGTGGCTGTCGCAGTAGCTGTCAAAGAAGGCCTTGTTGATCGCGTAGCTGCCCTTGAACTTCTGCGCCTCGTCGATGCTCTCGAAACGCTCTTCTTGGATGCGGGTCGCGTAGATCACGTCCGAATTGGCCACGCCAGCGATCAGGTCGCTGGTTTCCTTGACGGTGTGGCCGCGCGCGCGCAGGAAATCGACGATATAGCTCGGCATCTTGAGCTCGTTCGGCGACACGAAGGTGAAGTGGATGTCCTTGAACAGCGACAGTAATTTGGAAAGCGAGTGTACCGTGCGGCCAAAACGCAGGTCGCCGACCATGGCGACTTTCAGACCGCTGATGGTGTTCAGGTCGCGGCCGAGTTCTTTCAGCATGGTGTAGAGATCGAGCAGCGCCTGGCTCGGGTGCTCGCCCGGGCCGTCGCCGGCGTTGATGGCCGGCACAAGGGACGCATCGGCGAATTCTTTGACGCTGCCCATCTGCGGGTGGCGCACGACCATGATGTCGACATAACCACTGATGACGCGGCTGGCGTCGTGGTTCGATTCGCCCTTGGCCATCGACGAGAACTGGAAGCCCGTGGTGTCGCAGACGCGGCCACCCAGACGGCAGAACGCGGCGTCAAAGCTCATGCGGGTGCGGGTGCTGGGCTCGAAAAACAGGTTGCCGAGCAGGGCACCGTCGAGCACGTTGCAGGCCATCTGGCCGCGCGCGACAGGTTCAAGTTTGTCGGCGGTTTGGAACAGCAAATTCAGATCAGCAATACCGAATTGTTCAACCGAGAGGATGTGAGAGCCGTGAAAGTCCATGGTCGCTCCGAAGGCAGGCGAGATCGCCCGGTGGCGGCTCGCGCAAAGATGAGAAAGTTTGGGGCGAATTGTAACGGAAAAGCCCGCTCGCTTCAGGCCGGCAGCGGCAGGATTTGCCCCAAGCTCAGCTCAAAATCATCGGCAGGGCGCGCTTCGCTAAACAAAAACCCTTGAAAAACCTGGCAACCGCGCTCGCGCAGAAAAACAAACTGCGCTTGCGTTTCCACACCTTCGGCCACCACGGTGAGCTCCAGCGAGCTCGCCAGCGACAAGATGGTCTGGATGATTTTTTCCTTTCTTTCATCCCCGGGCAAACCTGCGACGAACTCACGATCGATCTTGATCGCATGAACCGGCAAGTGCGCGATTTTCGAGAGCGAAGAATACCCCGAACCAAAATCATCGATGCTGACCCGAAAACCGTGGGTGCGCAGCAGATCCAGACTGGCCAGACTGGCTTCGTGATATTCCATCAAGGCGGTTTCGGTAATTTCAAACTCTAACCATTCAGGCGCCACGCCGATTTGATGCACCTCGTCGATCAAACGACGGACATGCTCTGGCCTGGCCATATCGCGCGCAGAAAGATTAACGGCAACGGGAACGGCATGGCCGCTGAGCAACCAGGCCTGAATCTGCCGGCAGGCTGCGCGCAAGGCAAACTGAGTGATTTCATGAATCAGGCCGCAGCGTTCGGCCATGGTCACGAACTCATCGGGCGCAATCCGCCCCAGCACCGAATCGTGCCAGCGCACCAGCGCTTCCATGCTGCTGATCCGCCCGTCTTGATCGACCTTGGGCTGATAGTGCAATTCCAGCGCGCCGCGCTTGAGCCCATGACGCAGGGCGATTTCCAGATTGATTAAGCGTCGCGCGGCCTCGGCCTGATTTTCGTCGAAATGGACAATGGTCCTGATCTGATTGCGCCGCGCGGTATTGAGCGCATATTCGCTAAAACGCACCAGATCCGCAGCCGAATGGGCATTCACCGGATAAGTCGAAACCCCGGTGTAATAACTGAGCGCCAATTCTTCTTGTCGCAAACGCAAGCTTTCCGGCAGCATGGCCACACAGGCTTGCAGCTTGAGCTGCGCCACCACTGGGTCGAGCACGTCCTGCAAAATCAGGCAAAAAACGCCGCCACGGGTGCGGCCAATCAAAAAATCACGCCCCAGATCTTGAGCGATCCATTCGCCAAATTGCCGCAATAATTCGTCGCCGGCCTGAATGCCCAGTCGCTCGTTCACCTGACGCACTTCATTGAGCTTGATCGACAGCGCATGCACGCGCGAACCATTCAGCGCGGCCAGATTGACCTTGTCCTGCAACAGCGCCAAGAAATGCGCGCGATTGGGCAGGCCGGTCAGCGCATCGTGGCGCACCAGATAAGTCGCCTCTTGCCGACTGGCATCGAGCTCCGCGCGCATTTGCGCCAAGCCGGTGGCATCAATCAAAGAGACCAGTAAGTGGGAAGACTGCGGCAGGTGGGTAATATGCAAGCGCACGGTTCGCAGCTCACCGTCCGGGCGATGCAGATCCCAATGGCTGCCCGGCGCATCGGTATCGCAAAGATCATCCAACCCGGCTTGCAGCAATTGATCCAGCCCGGTCGTAGCCAATTGTGTGCCGCTCAAGCCAGTCAGCTCAGACGCACGCGCATTCGCGCGCACGATGCGGCCATCGGCTTCGCAGATCATTGAAGCCATACCATTGTTTTCAAACATATCTTCGTACAGCGTCATGCTGCGCTGCAGCTGGATATTGGCCTCGGCAAACGAGCGGGAAATACGATCGAGCGTCACCAGCAGGCGCAACACAGAGAGCGGCAAGATCACATTGAAAAAAGCAAAGAACAATAATTCCAGCGCTCCATCGGTGAACGAGATGCTCATGCCGGACAAGCGCGCGATCAGCGGTAAGGTATTGAGCCCCATCATCAGCATGGCGGTGCGCGGCCCGACCAATAGCAGCGCCAGCAAAGGCGTGGCATACCCACAAGCCAAGCGCACCGGAATCAGCGCGGCTTGCCGCTCGCCACTGGTCATCACAATCACGGCCAGATACAGGCAGAGCAAAAACAGGCTGAAACTGCGGATCTGGGCATGGCGGCGTGCGTGCCAATAGCTGCCGTGGGCATCTTCAAAAGATGCGAACCAGGCCGACAATCGGGCAAACCAGCGAGGCAAGACGTGGAACACGAGGGGCAACGCCGCAGTGAAAAGGGGAGATTAGATTAACACCGCTCCCAAGCACGCGGCTGCGCGCATCCGCCGGGAAGTTCTTGTGTGAGCGATCGCATCGGGCACGCGCCGGGCAAGCCCATGAAAAAACAAGAGCTTGCCAGCGCGCCTGTCTAGGTTTCTCTTTTGCAACAGATTTAATGCAGCAGTCGTTCAGCCGGAAAATGCACAGCAAATTCACTGCCTTCGCCCAGCTTGGAGGTAATCAACAAGCGCGCCTGATGACGTTGCAAGATGTGTTTGACGATGGCCCCCCCCACCCCCGTGCCGCCGGTGGCGCGCGACCGGCCACGATCCACGCGGTAAAACCGCTCGGTCAGGCGCGGGATGTGTTCTGGCGCGATGCCGATGCCACTGTCTTGCACCGCAAACACCGGATGGCCTTCGCGGATTCCCCACTTGAGCGTGATCGCGCCGCCCGCCGGGGTATAGCGAATTGCATTGGAAACCAGATTGCCGCAAGCCGATTGCAGCTCGTCGCGATTGCCAAGCAAACGCACGTCGGCCAGCACATCCAGTTCAATGCGATGCCGCCCTTGCGAGAGCCCCAGCGCTTCGTCTTGCAACAAGCGCAGCAGCTCGCCCATATCGACCTCTTCTTCTTTGGTTTGCTGACCACTTTCCAGCTTCGAAAGCGTCAGCAAATCCTCAACCAGTCGCTGCATCCGTCGCGTCTGCTCGTACATCAGTTGCAGATGGCGCGCGCGCGTCTCGGCATCGGTGTCGGGCATGTCAAGCATGGTTTCCAGAAAACCGCCGACCACGGTGAGCGGCGTGCGCAATTCGTGCGAGACATTGGCGACAAAATCACGGTGCACGGTCTGCACGCGGTCAAGCTGGGTGATGTCGCGCGATTGCAAGAGCTTGCGCGTCGAATCAAAAGGCACGAGCTGGATGGTCAGCACGAGTTCCTGCGCGCGCTCGATCCGCAATTGCAGGGGATGACTGAAATCTTCCTCACGCAAGTATTCGCGCAAGCTCGCATAACGCACAAGGTTGGTAATCTGCTGGCCAATATCGGCGCGACGATCGAGTCCCAGATGGCTGGCAGCAGCGGGATTGCACCATTCGATGCGGTCGTGCTCGTCCAGCATGACGACGCCATCGGGCAGCGCCTCGGCCGCTGACAAAAAGCGCTCCAGCGTGGTGGCCAGCTGTTTCTTGCGCTTGTGCTGCATGCGCACCTGATCGTAAATCCGGTCGAACACTTCCTGCCACAGCAAAATGCTGCCCGGCCCTTCGTGGAGTTTCAACGTTTTGAGCCAGTCGGGCACCCGCCACAAATTGACCAGATGAAACAGCAGCGACACCGCCAGCACGGCCAACGCAAAACCAAACCCGTAAAACGGCGACGAGATCGCGCCGATGAACAGCGCCAGCAGGGTCACCGCCAGATAAAACATCAGAGAACGCATCCAGTGCATGTCAGTTCGCCGAAAAACGGTAACCCGAACCGCGCACGGTCTGGATCAGGTTGTCATGCTGGCTCGCTTCCAACGCCGAGCGCAGGCGGCGGATATGCACGTCGACCGTACGCTCTTCCACAAACACATGATCGCCCCAGACCTGATCGAGCAGTTGCGTGCGCGAATGCACGCGCTCGGCGTGGGTCATGAAAAAGTGCAAAAGACGAAATTCAGTCGGCCCCAGATCCAGCGCCTTGCCATGCGCCCAAACGCGATGCGTGCCCGGATCAAGCCGCAAGCCCTGCACTTCGACCGGATCATCGGTGCCTTCGGGCGTGCGTCGGCGCAACACGGCCTTGGTGCGCGCCTGCAATTCGCGTGGGCTAAACGGCTTGGTGATGTAAT
>CAXYUI010000119.1:0-5921 GCA_964291975.1 uncultured Formivibrio sp.
GATTTCACCGGCAAAGTCGCAGTGGTCACTGGCGGTGGCGGCATTCTGTGCGCCGAAATGGCTCATGCGCTCGCCGAAGGCGGCGCCAAAGTGGCGATTCTCGATCTGAAGCTGGAAGCCGCCGAAACCGTGGCCTCCGCCATCCGCGCCAAGGGCGGCACGGCCATTGCGTTGGCGGCCAATGTGCTCGAACGCGCTTCCCTGGAAGCCGCTGCGGCCGAAGTGCTAGCGCAATTGGGGCCGTGCGACGTGCTGATTAACGGCGCGGGCGGCAATCACCCCAAGGGCACGACCAGCAAGGAAAATCTGACTCTGGGCGACTTCCAGAATCCAGATCCAGCCAACACCACCTTCTTTGATCTTGATCCGGACGGGATGCGTTTTGTGTTCGATCTGAACTTCCTCGGCTCGCTGATGCCGACCCAGGTTTTTGCCAAGCAGATGATCGGTCGCTCAGGCTGTACGATCCTGAATATCTCGTCGATGAACGCCTTCCGTCCGCTAACCAAGATTCCGGCCTACAGCGCGGCCAAAGCAGCGGTCAGCAACTTCACGCAATGGCTGGCCGTGCATCTGGCGCCAGTCGGCATCCGCGTCAACGCGATTGCCCCGGGCTTTTTTGTGACCAACCAGAATCAGGCGCTGCTCTTTGCCGCCGACGGCACACCGACCGCGCGCGCCGGCAAGATTCTGGCGCACACGCCGATGAACCGTTTCGGCGAATCGAAAGAGTTGATCGGCACCCTGCTTTGGCTCGCCAGCGATACGGCTTCCGGTTTCGTCAATGGAGTGGTAGTGCCGGTGGATGGTGGCTTCTCGGCCTATTCAGGGGTTTGATGGCTGCGGCAAGCTGTAAAAAAGCCGGCTCTTTTGAGCCGGCTTTTTGATGTATCTGGCAATCAGGCTGCCAACATGCCGCGCAATATGTAGAAAATGATCGCGGCGAGCAAAGCGGAAACCGGGACGGTAATGACCCAAGCCGCAGCGATGCGCATCATTTGCGAGCGCTTGACCAGTTCCTGCTTGTAGACCTTGCGCAGACCCTTGCGCTCCATCTTGGAAAAGTGGGCAGGATCAAGCTGCTGCTTGGCCTTGACCTTCAGGTCTTTGAGCATCAAGTCCTTGTCCTGGATCGAGGCCTGCTCGAACTTGGCGAGGAAAGCATCAATCGCCTGCAGATCATCTTCCGGATGGTGCACTTTGATCTCGGCCACCATCGTCGCATAGCGATTTTTGAGGTATTCGCGCAAAAAGCCCACGCCAAACACGCCACCGACCGCAATATGGGTCGAACTCACCGGCAGACCGAGCTGGCTGGCCACAATCACGGTCAGCGTCGCCGCCATGGCGATGCAATAAGCGCGCATCTGGTCGAGTTCAGTGATTTCTGTGCCCACGGTACGGATTACTTTCGGACCAAACAGGCACAGACCCACCACAATACCCAGAGCTCCGATCATCATGACCCAGAACGGAATCGATGCCGATTTGCCAATCACATCGCTCTGCGAGCCCAAGACATCCACAATCGCAGCCAAAGGCCCAATGGCATTGGCGACATCGTTCGAACCATGCGCAAAGCTGAGCAAGGCTGCGGCAAAGATCAATGGCAGAGTAAAGAAGTGGTTAACGCTTTGCTTGTTGTTTTCCAACACGTTTACGCGGCGCAAGATCAGGGGGCGCGTCACCAGATAAGCCAATACAGCCAGTACCGCGCTATAGGATACGGCAGAGGCAAAGCTCACTTTCCAGATCTGATTCAGCCCTTTGAGCATCAGATAGGCCGAAAAAGTCCAGACCATCAGCGCAATCAAAATCGGCACCATGCGCCCGGCTGCCGCCGTCATATCTTGTTGGTAGGTAATGCTGCGTTTAATCAGATAAAGGAAAGCGGCGGCAATCAGGCCCCCCAACACCGGCGAAATCACCCAACTTGCGGCGATTGTGCCCATCTTGCCCCAGTTGGCGATATCCATCCCGCTTGCAGCCACACCTGCGCCCAACACAGCGCCCACAATGGAGTGAGTGGTAGAAACCGGCGCGCCGACAAAAGTCGCCACATTCAACCAAAGTGCGCCAGCCAGCAGTGCGGCCATCATCAGCCACACAAAGGTATCAGTATCTGGAATGCCTGATGGGTCAATGATGCCACTGCGAATGGTGCCAACCACTTCTCCCCCGGCGATTAAAGCCCCGCCAGCTTCAAAAATCGCAGCAATCGCCAAAGCGCCGAACATCGTCAGCGCGCGCGAACCTACTGCAGGCCCGACATTGTTCGCCACATCGTTGGCGCCAATATTCATGGCCATATATGCGCCAATCACCGCCGAAGCGATCAGCATCGGGCTAGGTGAACCCACGCTCATCGTATAAAACATGATCCCAACCACAAACACCATGGCCAAGCCCAAACGAAGCACATCCCCGCTTTTTTTCCGGGTGGCTTTGTCCAAGTCACTGATATCTTTGAAATTCACGATGCGAATCCAGATTGAGGAGAAGACGAATTATTACAGAAAGATGAATTCAATGGGTTGCCAATAACGCCCGAAACCGGCTCGTCGGCGCAATCCTTCAAGCCGGGGGTCGATACAGCAGATCGTCGCGCTCAACGGGCTCGCCAACGGCTCCGAGTAAACGACCCAATCCGATCAACATGCCAGCCGTCGCGCCCCAAACCAGATGCTCGCCACATTGCTGGAAATGCGACTTGAGGCGCATCCCGCCACGCTCAACCCAGCGCCGCTCGTAACGGGCAGGATCCAACAGCAAGGCCACAGGGATTTCCAGAATGGCGTCGACCTCGGCCGGGTCCGGCGTCAGGATAAAACCCGGTTCGATCAAGCCAACGACAGGCTTGACCCGAAATGCGCTAGCAGTACGGTATTCGCCCAGTTCAGCAACGATTTCAATGCGCTCTGCGGCCAGTCCGATTTCCTCTTCGGTTTCGCGCAGCGCCGTGGCGGCAGCATTGGCATCGCCAGCCTCGACCGCGCCACCGGGAAAGCTGATCTGACCTGGGTGCGCCGGCAAATGCAGGGCACGGCGGGTCAGTAATACGGTCGCGCCTTGTGAGTTCAATACGATGGGAACCAGCACTGCCGCTTCGCGTGTGGTTTCGTGATGAGCGATATCGCATCCGATCGGCTGGTCCGGATGTGCCAGTTTTTCACGCAACAGGGCGCTCCATTGCGCGCGTCCGCTCGGCCAGATCATTCTTCCACCCGCGGCAGACTCAAATCGCGCATATGCGCGATCAGCCGTAAAAAAAGACCAAAAGCGAACAGAGGCCAACTCACCAGTGGACCGGTATGCCCGATCCAATTGAATAGATATAAAAGCCCTGCAACCAGAATCGAGACCGTGCCGTAAAAATCCTTGTGCAAGATAAAGGGCACGTCATTGACCATCATGTCGCGCACAAGGCCACCACCAATCGCGGTCACAAAGCCCAGAAAGCAGACGCCAAACAGATTGAGGTTCATCTCAATACCAACCTGCGCGCCAGCAATACTGAAAGCGACCAGTCCTACCGAATCGGCGATGATGAAGAGTTTGTGCAAGCTGGTTGAGTTGCGATGATGCAGCTTGATAAGCCAGGCGAGCGCCAGTGTGCCGAAGATGAAATACAACGATTGATTGTGGGTGAACACCACGGGCATGCGGTCAACCAGCACATCCCGAATCATCCCGCCGCCAATCGCCGTGAGCAGCGTCAGAATCATCACACCTAAAAGATCGTACTGTTTGCGCGCGCCGATCAGATAACCGGAAATCGAAAACGAGACCGTACCGATCACATACAGCCAGTCAAAAAGAAAAAGCGAACTCATTGGCACACAACGATGCAATGGAAAACCGGGATTCTACCGCCCGAGCGCCGCTTACGCGCTTTGCCCGGTAATTTAACCGGGTTCTTTTTTAAGCTGGTCAGCCAGGGCATCGGCAAAAGCACGCAGCTGCGGCAATATCGCGCGGATTGGCGCTTGCTGCCCCTCGCGCCCCAAAAGCTCGATTTCTTTGGCCATATCCGCCAAATGTCGCGCGCCAAGTTGTCCTGCACAGCCTTTAAGTTTGTGTGCGTGCTTGTAGAGCGCATCGCAAGTGCCTGCTTGCAGCGCATCTTCCATGCCCACCAGACATTCATCCAGCGTGGGATAAAACAACGCCAGTAATTCTTCGCGCATGTCCATGCCCAGCGTTGCATGCAACTCAGCAAAAGCCGTCTGGATACGCGCCATTTCATTCGCCAGTTCATCGCTCACCGGATGCTCCTCCTCTTTGGTATGTGACGGCTCGATAGGCTCTATTTCCAGCCAAGGCAGTAATGCTTCCCCCAGCGCAGCCGGAGAAACTGGTTTGGCAACGAAACCATTCATCCCCACCGCCATGCAGCGTTCCACGTCACTTTTAAAAGCATTAGCCGTCATCGCCACGATGGGGATGCGGGCTTTTTCGCCTTCAAGCTGGCGGATCGCTTGCGTGGCCATATACCCATCCATTTCCGGCATCTGGCAATCCATCAGCACCAGCGCGTAGTCATGCGCCGCAACAGCCTCCAGCGCCAGCCGGCCATTTTCAACAACATCAACCCGGCACCCCAGACGTTCCAGCATCAGCACGGCGACTTTCTGGTTGACCAGATTATCTTCGGCGAGCAAGACATGTGGCCGGGTCGCGGCTAGACGCTCCGCCAGGGTATGCGCGGTGAGCAGACAACCTTCGCGATGCGTGCCCAAACGCAGAGCTTCCTGCACACAAAAGAGCAGTTGCGCCTGCCGTACCGGCTTGGCCAGATATGCAGAAAAATGCGCAGCACGCGCCTGTGCGGCTTGCCCCGGCATGGCCAGCGAGGTCAAAAGAATCAGTGGTAAAGACTGCCAGCGCGGCATTTCACGTACCCGATCGGCCAGCATCATGCCGTCCATATTGGGCATCTGCATGTCGAATATCCCGAGCACAAAATCCGTATCCGCGACCTCCAGGCGTGGGAGTGCCGCTTCTGGCGTAGCAAAACATTCGGCGACCAATCCCAACGCATCGAGCTGCAAACGCAAAAGCTCCCGGTTGGCGGCAAAATCATCGACCACCAACACATGCTGGCCATGCAGATCGAGCGGCAAACGTTCATGCGCAACGTCCTGACATCCTCGCCGCACACGAATTTCAAACCAGAATGTCGAGCCCTGTCCCGGTTCGCTCTGTACGCCAATGGCGCCGCCCATGGCCTCCGCCAAGCGCTTACAAATCGACAAACCTAAACCCGTCCCCCCGAAACGCCGGGTGGTCGAAGCATCAGCCTGTGTAAAAGGGCTAAATAGCCGAGATACGGTTTCCGGCTCGATCCCAATACCGCTGTCCTTGACCTCCACACGCAAGCGCACCCATTGAGCATCGTCATCCACAGCGCGCGCACGCGCGACCACTTCGCCCGCCTCGGTAAATTTGACTGCGTTATTCAATAAATTGAGCAGGATCTGACGTAAACGCGCCGGATCGCCAATCACGCGCCAAGGCACGCTCGGTTCGACCAGACACGCAATATCAAGGCCTTTGGCCAGTGCTTTTTCGGTGACAATTTCCAGCGTGTCTTCCAAGGTGGCGCGCGCGTCAAATTCAATTTCTTCCAGATCGAGTTTGCCCGCCTCGATCTTGGAAAAATCCAGCAAATCGTTAATCAGCGTCAGCAGCGCGTCGCCAGCGGTGCGAATGGTTTCAGTAAATTCGGTTTGCTGGCGATTAAGTCCGGTGTCGGCCAGCAAGGTTGAAAATCCGATCACGGCATTGAGCGGGGTGCGGATTTCGTGGCTCATATTGGCCAAGAAATCACTTTTACTACGACTAGCCATTTCCGCGATGCGCCGCGCCTCTTGCAAGGCCTCTTCATTGCGCTTGCGCTCATCGATATCAATCAACACCCC